>CAYTCD010000007.1:0-36484 GCA_964436335.1 uncultured Bacteroidaceae bacterium | reverse complement strand
AACTGCTCAAGGCAACAATCAGTACGTCGCTCATATACGACGACAAAGTGAAGACCGTGGATGCGAACGGCAACGAACACGGCCCCAAAGTGCAGTTCCGGGAGATGGTTACCCTAGGCATCGGATACACCTTCCGATACAAATCCAAACAGATAGAATCATAACACCCGGGGTTGCAGAATTGCATAAAGACCCGTATTTTCGTAAAGACAAAATCTCTTTGACATATGGCTTTTATTCTTTCTCCTTCGTTGCTTTCGGCCGACTTCGCAAACCTGCAACAGGCCGTGGAGAACCTCAATCAAACCCAAGCCGACTGGTTGCACATCGATGTGATGGACGGTATGTTCGTACCCAATATCACCATCGGACAACCTGTGGTGAAAGCCATAAAGCAACATGCCAGAAAACCCTTGGACGTGCATCTGATGATTATGGATCCCGACCGCTACATCTCCTCCTTCAAAGAGGCCGGAGCGGATATCCTCACCGTTCACGAAGAAGCCTGCCGCCATTTGAACCGCAGTGTATCGCAGATCAAACAGGCAGGCATGAAGGCCGGGGTTTCCCTCAATCCGCACACCCCCGTTTCCTCACTCGAAAACATTATCGAATATGCTGATCTGGTGCTTATCATGAGCGTGAATCCTGGATTCGGAGGACAAAAGTTCATAGAAAATTCGTATCGGAAAATCGAAGAACTGAACCGTCTCAAACAAAAATACAACCCTTCCCTGATTATCGAAGTGGATGGCGGCGTAAGCCTTGAGAATACCCCGAAACTATTGGCGGCGGGTGCCGATGCCTTGGTGGCGGGCAACGCTGTCTTCTCAGCTTCCGATATCACCCGACAAATCGCCTTGTTTAAGCAACTAGGCTAAACCCCGCCTCCTATGAAACAACTGTTTTCCGCATCATCCCAAAAACAGACCTATAGCATTGCCAATACAATAGGTTTTGTATCGCTTTGGCTGTTTTTCTTCTTCGCCATGCGCCATACACTTGTTTTTTGGGAAAAGAATCTTCTGTTCCGTTACTCCACCGAATACTTTCGGTATTTTGATCATGACCCGCTCGGGGTGCTGTCTTATCTCAACTCGTTCTTCGTACAGTTCAACTACCACATCTGGTTGGGTGCGGCTGTGTATGCAGGGCTTTTCTGGCTCGTGGCTTTTATGCTGAACCGGATACTTTTTTACGCCGGCCAGATACGCGTATCGGCTCCCGGTTGGATCGTAAGCGGTTTGCTTCTGCCCACGGCAGCATTTTACGGTCTGCTATGGGTATTGATTCTGTTACTGATTCTGACAGGAACATGGCTGTGGTTGCCGAGAACCAAACCGACGGCACGTTACATCTGTCAAGCCGTGGTAACGGCGGCACTCATGTGGATGATTCGGGAATACACGCTGTTTGCCTGCCTGTTTTATATCGGTATCGACATGCTGGCTATCCGCAGGCAAGGCAAAAAAATACGGCATTATACCTTTTGGCCCTGTTGGACAGGAGTGTTACTTTGCTTTTGTGTGGGTTGGAAAATGTGGCTTCCCTACGAATTCGTGAACTTTCACGTATTCTTTATTCTGAATTACGCACCGGCCAAAATGATGCTGCCTCCTTTCACTTATTTTCATGCCACCCTGCCCACACTGATCTGCTTGGGAATATGTATGATTCTATTCTCCGGAGCCGGCCTCTTTTATCCCCTGTTTACACGTCCCGACAGGAAAAACCATTCATGCCTCATAAACCTCGGTGCAAGTCTTGTTTTATTGGCAATAGGAGCCGGCATCGGTTTCCGGCAATCGAGACCTATGCGGGAATTCCAAAAAGTGGATACCCTTTGCCGGGAATACCGTTGGGAAGAAGCCCTGAAACAACTCAACCGGCAATGGGACAGAAATCCCGATATGTCTGGCTCCGCTTATACCAAAAGTCTTTTCAGCGCCCAAACCAAAATTGCGCTTTTAGCCACCCGGAAAGCCACCGACCGATTGTTCACCTATCCCCAACCGGCCTTCCCGATGCTGTTTCCTTTGGAGCTGACCAATCATGCCGAATCGTTTGTGATTCCACTCTATTACCTTTATTCAGGTGGTTTCGCCGAAACCCTTCATGTTAATTACGATTTTGTCACCTCCCATTGCATCAGCCCCAATACTCTGCGTGGAATCATCATTGCCAGCCTGATTCTTGAAGACACGATGCCTGTTTCGAAGATGGTGCATTTTTTTGAAAAAACACTTTTTTACCGTCAGGAAGCGAAACTTTACCGCGACGCCGATCGTCGCAACGCCCTTCCGGCCGTAGTGCGGGGAAAAACCATGCTCCCTCCCGAAGACTATACGGTAAAAACGTACAAACCGGATGAAAATGCAATCGGTCAACACCGGAATGATCCTGAAAATCCGTTTTTCTACGAATACTACCTCTGTGTGAGATTACTAAAGAAACAACATCATCTTATTCCGGCCGAAATGCCTGCTATCCGAAAGTTTTATCAGCGAGGGCCTTACACAGTGATACCCCGGCATATCCAAGAAGCCCTGTTGGCCAACTTCGATTACATTCCCATGCGTCTGGCTTATCCGGAACACATCGAAGGCGTTGATCCGGAAACATGGCGTGACTATTGGCAATTTTTGGTCGATAACCAAAATTATCAGAATAAGAATATCAGTTTCAAGCAACTGCAGAAAAAATGGGCGCACACCTATTGGTTTTACGATTATTATCTGAGTTGCATCGAATTAGGAAACAACAGCACCATGCCTATCAACTAAAAACCATGAAAACCCGACATCTTTTTATCTGCATCCTATTGGGAATGGCCGCAATGGCTTGTGGTCCAAGCAAAGACGAATTAAAACAGATTCGGTTGCTGGCGGGCGGGAATGCCTTGTTATGGCCGGACTACAGCAATGTAACGGTACCTTCCAACATCGCTCCGCTGAATTGTTATATCGTACCTCCTCATCAGAACTATCTACTGAAAGCATACGGAGCATCTTCCGACACCCTGAAAATGAAAGGCAGGCATCGGATAAA
Source organism: uncultured Bacteroidaceae bacterium (assembly GCA_964436335.1). Taxonomy (GTDB): domain Bacteria; phylum Bacteroidota; class Bacteroidia; order Bacteroidales; family P3; genus Pullibacteroides. Next base: position 33,436 of record CAYTCD010000007.1, on the reverse strand, counting down.
GTTCAATGAGAAGGCCTGGCACCGGTTATTGCAGGAGAATGAAGGCAAACGGATTACGGTTGAACTGCAACTCAAGGAAAAAGACACTGCCACCGAATACCGTTTTTTTATTGATGTGCGCGACAGCATCGATCCTTTTATGGTATGCCGTTTGATAGAACCCAGTTACCAGACTTCCTCTTTGCTGCAAACCATAGAATTCGATTTGCGCCACAGTACCCAACGGCTTTTGTTCGACAACCGGCTGCAACGCTTCGGTTGCGAAAACTGCCACACTTTTGCCCAAGGCGACGGTAATTATTTGGTCTATCACGTGCGGTTCAGCCGCACGGGAACCTTTATCGTACGGCACGACACGGTGCTCCGCGTCAATCTCAAATCAGCCCGTTTTCCACAAGGCGGCGTCTATCCAGCCTGGCATCCCAACAAAAAGATGATTGCATTCGGCACCGCTTCGGCCTATCCCTTTGTGCACGCCAAAGACATTGTGCGCCGCACGGAGGTTTTCGATTCGGTAGGTGATATTATCGTTTACGATATCGACCGCAATATGATCTTTACCGACCAGCGCATCAGTGGCGCCGAAGTGGAAGAAAGTTTTCCATGGTGGAGTCCGGATGGCAAATACCTCTATCTCTGCCAATCACTCAATCCCCCCCGCGACAGCCTTGAAGATGACGTGGAATATTCCCGAAAGATAAAATACAACCTGATCCGTATCGCTTTTGATGAAGGCACACACACCTTCGGGCATATCGATACCTTGGTGGATGCCGCCATAACCCATCAAACCGTTTCATTTCCCCGCATCAGCCCCGACAACCGCTTTTTGGTATTTTGCCTGAGCGACCATGGAACATTCCCTATCCGACACCCGGAAAGCGATCTTTATCTTATTGATTTACAAAAATCAATACCATTCTCTGATTCTGTATGGATACCGGCTTCCCGACATTACGCGATGAAAAAGATGGAGAACATAAACAGCCCTTTTACCGAAAGTTACCACACTTGGAGCGGCAACAGCAAATGGCTTATGTTCAGCAGCAAACGCGAAGACAACCTTTATTCCCGCCCTTATTTTACCTACGTGGATCCAACGGGAAAAAGCACCAAACCCTTTATGTTGCCGCAAAAGGATCCTCTCTTCTATCTTACATTCTTAAAATCGTTCAATGTACCTGAGTTGGCACGCACACCTTCCGTTATAGATGCCGCCGATGCAAAAGACTTTTCGTTGATGCCGGTAACGAATGTGGATTCGATTGTGATTCGATAGACAACCTTGTACAAGAAAAAAGCGCAGCAATTTAATAAATTGCTGCGCTTGAAACATTCTCTAAAATTTTGTTTTTATTGTTGATTTCTAAGGGTTTTAGCTTTTTCTTCGTCTGCTTTAGCCGCATCTTCTTTTCCCAACATACGATATGCTCCAGCCCGTAGCATATAAGCTTCCTCATTTTCAGGCTCAAGTGAAATGGCTTTAGTAGTCAGCTTAACCACATCTTCTGGCTTAGCATTGGTACACTGTATTATATATGATTGCGCACGATTAGCAAATTTTTTTACAAATTGTTGTTGTAAAACTATATACTTTTCACCAAGGCTATTTTTCATTTCTTCACTCATCGGATACATCCATCCACCTCTCGTTGATAAGTCTTGATAAAAAAACAATTCCAGACGATCAAGATCATACGAATCCGTACCGGTTTTCAATTGTTCCTTTTTAAAATTTTCAAACTCAGTTATTGCTTTATCTGGCTCTCCTGCAAACAACAATTCATCTATGTTTGTAGGGCGGGATAATCCGTTTATTGTATTCTGCTGTGCAAAAGTGAACCCCAAGCACATCATAAACAAGACAAGAACCAACCATGCTTTCATTGTTTTCATTTTTCTTCTTTTTTAATATTACTTTTTGGTCTATATGTAATCACTCCACTAGTAGCTGTTGCAAAACCGCCCTGTTCACCAATAGACAACTCCATCATACTACTTTCAGCACCACTCGTCTCCACTGATCCTCCCTGCAGATCCACCAACCACAATCCTTCAAGCTTTCGCAAAGGCAATGTTCTTTCCACACGATTCACTAAATATGTACATGTTGCCTTAACTGCATTTTGGTCATCTATTTCCACACCCTTGAACACAATATCAGGAACCTCATCCTTAGCGTATGGATTAAGCGAAATCAATTCTGCCTGTTCGTAAATGGCTGCATGTGAAACATCGGTACTCAGGCTCAAGGCCTTTTCAAAATCCAAATCAACATAGTAGGCTTGCAAAAAATCTTTAGCTGTATGCTCTACCTTTCGGACATTAGCACCACAAGCCATCAACAATGTGCTAGCCATTCCAAACAGCAACCCTTTTAATATCTTGTCCATTACTTTTCCTTTACTCTCTGACTGCAAATATACTATTTTTCCATGTTCCTTTATCTACCACCTTTTCAATTTTCTCACCTAGGACACAATTGATTTATCATAAAAAATTAACTTTGCAAAACCAAACAATCAAAATATTGGCCGTGAAGTATTTTAAAAACAACTAACAAATAATTGGTTAACAGTGTTTTATAAAACAGATAGTTTCATTACAAAATACATAAAAAGGTCGGTTTTTATACTTCCCGTATTGATTGGCTGTTTTCTCTCCGCCTGCCATCCGCAATTTCCCTCCGATGCGGAATACTGTTCGGAAAAAGCCCCTATTTTTCCCGACTACGAATCAGGCATCGCCATTCCAGCCAATATCGCCCCGCTTAATTTCGTGCTGCCCGATTCCATACAGAAAGCCTTTGTACAGGTATCTTCTTCTGAATTCACCCAAATTTTCCGCATTAAAAATTCCATGCGTTTTTCCCAAAAAAGTTGGAGAAAACTACTACAGAAGGCCACACAAGGCACATCCGATTCCTTGGTTATCCGTATAGCTGTACAAAGTAAATCCGGCATCCGTCAATACCCGCCGCTTGTATGGCAAGTCCGCCCCGAACCTATCGATCCGTACCTGACCTACCGTCTGGTGCAACCTATCGACGGTGCCTATCACAACCTCCGGTTATATGAGCGGTGCATGGAAAATTTCAAAGTAAGAGTGTTGATTTCCAATGATCTGATGGATAACAACTGCTTCAATTGCCACACTTACCACCAAGGTGATGCCACTAAAATGACCATCCATTTACGTAAACCTTCGGAAGGCACACTGTTTTTCAACGGGAATCATGCTTCAAAAATCACAGTACCGGCCACATTGCCACAAGATATACCTGATTCACTGCAAATGCCTTTGAACTTGGTTTATCCAGCCTGGCATCCGCAAGAAAAATATATCGCTTTCTCCACCAATATTTTGGGTGTGGGTGGATATGCAAAGCACCGGAGGTTTATCAATCTCTTGGACAGTGCCAGCAACATTGTACTTTACGACATCGAAAACAACAGTTTACTATTGGATAAAAGTCTATGGACAAGCGATTATGAAGAAACCTGGCCCGCATGGAGCCCCGATGGTAAATGGCTTTATTTCTGCCGGACAGCAAAAATCGATACCACAAGTCTATACTCTAATCATACGGAACGAGTGCGCCATATCGGATTTGATCTCTGTCGGATATTTTTTGATGCATCAACTGGACATTTTGCTGATTCAGTACAGGTTTTATTGATTGCCCAATCAGGTAATAGTTATTGTATGCCTCGCGTTCATCCTAAAGGGAAAAAAATCTTATTATGCAGTGCTTTATTCAATTCCGTTCCCTATCAAGCCGATGGGAATTTATTATTGATCGATACCACATATTTTACCATGAAAGAAAAGGATAGGAATAGGGCAGATATACTCAATTCAAGAGAAGCTGAAAGTTGGCACGAATGGAGTAGCAATGGTCATTGGATAGTCTTTGCCAGCAAACGTATGGATGGACATTATACAATTCCCCTTATCGCCTATTTTGATGGAGAAAATTTTTCTAAACCTTTCTTCCTTCCACAATATGATGGAAACTATTATAAAAAATCGTTACGTTCGTTTAATCTACCCTCTTTTACACACAATACATCACCCATTACTCCTCATAAGGTAGCGAATCTTACCAAAGAACCTAGTTTTTCAATAACGGTCGTATATCCATAATTATTTGCCGTGAAAATTTAACTTTGCAGAATGAACTCATCCCTAAAACATTTATGAGAATTTGGGATAGTTTATTGAAATACAAACTTTTATTGTGAACAATAAAAAACGAAACTTATTCAGAGTCCTTTCTTGGGGATTAACCTGCTTTATTTTGGCAGGAATAGGAATGTTTTTTATAGAACATTATTATGCCTTGGAAAGAAACTCGTTTTTTGCTTTTAATACACACTTTTTAAATAGTTTCTTTTCTTTGAGTCCTCGTCCCAATATGTTTCCCGGTGAAACACATATACCCGGATTTGCTCTACTCTTTACCGCTTTTTCTTTTCAATTTTTTAAGATAGGCCATTTCTCATGGGTTACCATAGTTACCACCGGACTTATTTTTTCATTCGTATTTACAGCTGTTGCTAAAAAATTTGTGAAAACTCCTTTGAGCATCACTGTAACTCCTCTCTGGGCTATAACATATTTATTTCTCGCTATCAGTCCTAAATTTCCAACCTACTTTGTTTACTCAATTTTATGGGCAGGAGTCTTCTTTTACCTTGTAAGCCTCATCAAAAAGCCTCTCGGCAGTCTTATTATCGCCGGATTGATAGGTTGTTGCGCCGTATGGCTTATCGGTTTTATTGCCACGATTGTTTTTTGGGTGTTCTACTCATTGTTTTTTCTCATTCATTTTCGACCTCATCTTTCATGGTTGCCTCTTTTTCTCCTTTTCGCTATCAGCCTTACACTGCAACCTCTAGTCATCGGAAAGGTCCATGCAATAAATACCTTTCAAATCTATCGTTCCGGATTCGTAAAAAAATGGCACAAAAACGGTTTCCATAAAGAATGGAGTTTATATAATATTGTCAAAAAAACTGAAAGATTAGTAATGGAAAGCAATTATATGGAGGCTCTTGAAATTGCCAATTCATATTGGTTCGCACACCCATGTCCAATAGAGGATTTAGTAACAGGAAAGAATTCTCTTTACACACAATTGTCGACACAACAGATAGAATTAAGACGATACTTGGCAATTTATACCAAACTGGCACTTATCGGATCACACAGACTTAATGATGATTTTTTTTACTACTATCGTATACCTGAACTATATAATGACGCTTTAGACCATAATATTCCATATTTCAGTAAGGCAAAAATAATCTTTGATCGTTTGATGGGCAATTTCATTGGCGTCTATAGTCAATCAATGAATCTAATGGAACTTTCTGGCCTTGATTATTTTCTGTTGACTGAATCTATACAGGCTGCTCTTGTTTGTGAACAATATGGTTTAGCCAATAAATATATACATTTGATCGAATCATCTATTTTTTATCGTGAAAAGGCAAAAATGTACAAAAAAGCCTCATTGATATTACAACAATCTACTTGTATAGGGGATGTGGATCAAAATGTTTTGCATATCTTATCAAAGATAAAGAAATTGCGAACATTTGGACCAACCTCATGGTTGGATCAAACAGGAAATACCTATATAGAAACATTTACTCTTTGGAAACAAAATCCTTCTTGTTTAGAGAATCTGGAATACATCTCCATGTTCCATTTACTCTATAAACATCTTGATGATTTAGTGGACGATATAGACAAATACTTGACACTAACCAATCAGATACCACCTTATCATCTCCCAAGAGCATGGCAAGAAGCACTACTTTTGTTAAAACATGAATGCTCCGATAAACCTCTCATTTCCTCTTTATCTTTTATTGAAAAGATAAAATGGGATGACAAAATACTTGAACAATGGAATTTGTTTTGTCTAGCTCGAAAAAAATATGTAGAAGGATTTATAACGCCGATTGAGATCACACGATACTTCGGTCATACCTTTTTCTACAATTATTATTTCAGTCGCTTTATAGAAACAACTCTCGCCAATACACCAATCTTTGTTTTGACGCACTAAATATTATTCATTATGAAATTGCCAACCACAAAAATACTCTTGCTTGTATGTATCGCATCGGCCTTTTTGGCAATAAACTCCTGTTGCCAGCCACAATTCCCTACCGATACGAAATTTTGTTCGGAAAAAGCCCCTCTCTTTCCCGACTATGAATCAGGCATCGTCATTCCGGCCAATATCGCCCCGCTTAATTTTGTACTGCCAGATTCTGTACAAGAAACGTATATAGAGGTTACCTCTTCTACTGCCTCTCGAACGTTCCACATTAAAAATTCAATGCGGTTTCCGCTTAAAATCTGGAAAAAACTGCTACATCAGGCAACCCTTGGATTGCCCGACTCCTTAGTTATCCGTATCGCCGTACGAGGTGATTCCAGCTTTCTTCAATACCCACCGCTCGTATGGCAAATCCGCCCCGAACCTATCGATCCGTACTTAACTTACCGTCTGGTGCAACCTATCGACGGCGTTTTTACGGCCACCGCTCTTTATGAACGCCATCTGGAAGATTTCAATGTTAGAAAATTAATGGACAATGCCTTGATGGACAACAATTGTTTCAACTGCCATACTTATCACAACGGCAATGCAAGGCGCATGATGATTCACTTGCGGAAACCATCGGAGGGTACGCTGTTTTTGGAAGAAGAAACCTTTACAAAAGCCCTCCCTGACCTAACCTATCTTAAGCAATTACCCGATTCTCTCCAGATGCCGCTCAGTCTGGTGTATCCTTCCTGGCATCCCAACGGAGATTTCATCGCATTTTCAACCAATTTAATAGGAACAAGTGGATATACAGCACACAGAAGATTCATCAATCTATTGGACAGTGCGGCCAATATTGCGGTGTATGATATCAAAAACAATCGCATTTTATTGGATAAAAATCTATGGACAAGCGATTATGAAGAAACCTGGCCCGCATGGAGTTCCGATGGAAGATGGCTCTATTTTTGCCGTGTGGCCAAAATGCCGCAAGACACCGCCATGCGCTACCCCAATTATTCCGAACGTGTAAGGCATCTTTATTTTGACCTCTGCAGGATAGCCTTTGATGAAAAGAAAAACAAGTTTTCCGATAGTGTGCAAACCATCCTGCATGGGGCATACGGCACCTGCTATTCGGAACCCCGGGTGCATCCTGACGGAAAGAAAGTGTTGGTTTGTCGAGCCTTGTTCAGTTCCCGACCGGATCACTCCTTTTCTGATTTGGTTTTGCTTGATACGGCTGATTTTTCAACGGAAAAACCGAACTGGAATCCAGCGGAAATCCTCAATTCGGAAGAGGCCGAAAGCTGGCACGAATGGAGCCGTAACGGTCGTTGGTTAGTATTTACCAGCAAACGTTTAGACGGGCATTACATGTTTCCTCTCATCGCCTATTTCGATGGTGAGAGGTTCTCAAAACCATTCTTGCTGCCGCAAGAAGACGGAACTTATTACCAAACCGTTCTGCGTTCTTTCAACTTGCCCACCTTTACGCAAAACACTTCTCCCGTTACCCCGCAAAAGGCGGTGAAAGCAAAAAAAGAACCACTAAGACCTATTCCTATAACATATCAATAACCTAACTTTGGCTAAAAGGTCTTTAATATTAAAATTAAATTTTTACAATGTTTTGCCACAAAAAAATATTTAAATTTGCTTTATTCGCTACGACATGCTTGGTTTTGGGCTTGGGTGGATGGATTTTCGCAGAACATTTTTACGTACAAGGAAGATATTCTTTTTTTTGTTTCGATCTAGATTTCTTACGTAGTTTTTATCCTTGGAGAATCCGCCCCGATATGTTTCCTGGTGAAGCAAAAGGAGCACCTCTATCTATACTTACCGCCTCTTTTGTCTTTCAATTTTTCAGAGTAGGCTCTTCTTTTCTATTTGTTTTGATAATAATAGGGGTATGGTTTTCTTCCATTCTTACACTATCTACAAAAAAAATTTGGACGAACTGTTTAACTTTATTAACAACACCTATTTGGAGTCTGCTATTTTTATTTTTCGCTATCAGCCCTAAATTTCCAACCTACTTCGTTTACTCAATTTTGTGGGCAGGAGTCTTCTTTTACCTTGTAAGCCTCATCAAAAAACCTTTCGGCAGTCTTATTATCGCAGGATTGGTGGGTTGTTGCGCCGTATGGCTTATCGGTTTTGTTGCCACAATTGTATTTTGGGTATTTTACTCATTGTTTTTTTTCATTCATTTTCGACCTCATCTTTCAAGATTGCATCTTTTCTTCTTTTTCACTATCGTCATTACACTGCAACCTCTAATCATCGGAAAGGTCCATGCAATAAATACCTTTCAAATCTATCGTTCCGGATTCGCAAAAAAATGGTACAAAAATGGTTTCCATAAAGAATGGAATTTATTTATTCGTGTCAACAAAACAGATCGTTTAATAACAGAAAAACGATATCAAGAAGCACTCGAAATAGCTAATTTCTATTGGTTCTCTCATCCTTGTCCTTATGAAGATTTAATATCTGGGAAAAATTCACTTTTCAAAAAATTCTCCCCAGAACATCTTGTTTTGCGTCAAAGATTGGCCATTTATACTAAATTGGCTCTGATTGGTTCTCACCGTCTCAATGAAGATTTTTTCAATTATTATCGCATCCCTGAAATCTACAATGATCTTTCCGATCATAATACTCCTATCATCAGTACTATTAAAGTATTTTACGACCGTCTAATGGGGAATTTTACTGGAGTTTATAGTTGGGCCATGAATTTGATGGAATTATTCGGTATTGATTACTTTTTACTAAACGAATCTATACAAGCCGCCTTAATTTGTGAACAATACAATTTAGCTGATAAATATATCCGTTTGCAAGCAAACACCCTATTTTATCGCAAGCAAGCTCTTATTCATTATAAAACAATGACTGTTTTACAGCAATCCAACTCAACAGAAAATAAAGAACGAGAAATACAACAGGAAGTGGAATGGATAAATGAAAAACGTAAATTGGGCTTAACCACTTGGATGGACGAGACAGGGGATATTTATAAAGAAGCTGTTGTACTTTGGTCTCAAAATCCCTCTTGTTTAGAAAACCTAGAATATATTTCATTATTTGATTTACTCTACAAACGTTTAGACAGCACTGTAAGAAACATTGAAAAGTACGTGGAACTAAGCAAGCAAACTCCACCTTACCGTTTTCCGAAAGCATGGCAAGAAATGCTTTTTATTATGATGAAAGAAAAACCCAACCAAATTCCCTCTTCTATTTTACCTTTTATTGAGCAAATGACATGGGATGAAACAATCCTTAAACAATGTCGTCTGTTCTATAGAGATCTCGAAATTTATGCTAAAGGAAAATTAACTCCAGTAGATCTTACGAAACGTTTTGGACACACCTTTATCTACAATTATTACTTTCGGTTTTTACTAGAAACGAATTCTTCTCTACCTAAGAATCCTCCAATATTATCTCACTAAATCAGCCCATCCCATGGCCGTTGTCTATCAATGACCTCCGCTTAGAACACGCTGTCCTTCTTTCAGTCTGAAACCGGCCAAAGATGTATCCACCTTTACTTCCTTCGCCCCGCCTTTCGCCACACGGGCCACATCCTGCGCCGTATAAGCGGCAGGTTTTGTCGAAAGCACAGGAAACACAAAACCTTTGAGGTTGGTGCAATAAAAGTCGCCTCGTTTCTGTGGCACAAGAAAGGGTTTTGAAAAATACCCTGTGGCCGTATCGAAATGCGTGATATAGGTTTCGGGAATGGCCAAAGTGCGGCGACTGCTCGAAAACACCATCCAATTGCCCGAAGAAGAAAATGAATGTCCCTTTTCCGATCCAGGTGTATTGAGTTCCCTTACCTCCCGGAGTAAAAGCGTATCGGATAGATCCATCAGATAGAAATCACCCAGATTCTGCAAGGGAAAAGTGCTTGCCTTAAGCAAAGAAACCATCAGATAACGACCGTCGCGGCTCACTTTAGGCATAGTTGCGCTTTTATGCAGACGAACCGAAAAAGGATAGGCACATTCTAAATTGGAGAAACGGCGGGTTTCAAGATCGAAATCCATCCGCATCAAATCATCCCAAATCTGCTCCACCCTATTCTGTCTCATGGAAAGAGAAGAGTCAACATACTGCGGAAAAGGGAACCGGCCATATTCCTTTTTGGGAGAACGGCAAAAATAAAGGGTCTTTCCATCGGGACTCCATGTGGGAAAAACTTGTTCGTAACATGTATCGGTAAGTTCGGGACACGAGAAGACTTCCATTTTTTCTACATCCAAAAACACTATACTTCCCAAGGTATCGAGCGTATAAAGCAGTTTTTGCACCGAATTGGAATAATGTACCGAATGGGGCAGATTGGTGGAAAAAGCAATGATTTTTCGCGACGGATGCCAAGCCGGATAGGTAAAACGAAGGTTGTAATCGGCAGGAATGGCTATTTTCATGATACTGTCGCCCTGCATGAGAACGGTGCCCTTATGGGCCTCGCGCAGATGAAAGACCATACTGGACGCATCGTTGTTGCCGCAATCATGGCAATTCATGCAATTACCGTCCATCAGACGGTTATGTCCGATATAAACATTATCGAAGGTTTGTAAATCGCGTTGGGCAATGTAGAGTTCTCCATGTACCCCTTCCTCGTACTGACTGGCCCTAAAAAACAGATATCGATCGATCGGTTGCGATATAACCTGCCAATGGAGTTTGCGATACACTTTCCATTCTCCGCCTTTTGTCCGCAAGGCTATCTCCACTTCCAGATGCCCATCTGAAGCATATTGCATAAGTTTTTTCCATTTTTTGATACCCAATGCGGTACCTCCCGTGCGTTTTAGCGGGAATATATAAGCCCCCTTGCTCTCCTGCATCGAATCATAGGCGGTAATCCGCACCCGTCCCTTAACAAAAGAGGCGGAATCGGGGCGTATGCAGAAATTAAGCGGGGCTATATTGAAAGGCAATGCAATACTGTCGGCATAGTCTGGAACAATGGGAGCCGATATGGCAAGAGGTATGTTTTCAAAAACTTTTTCTTCACGGCATGAAGAAAAAACACCTGCACAAAAAAATAGAAGAAGACATCCTGCACTTCTTCCGAAGTTCCTGTTTCTTTTATGCTTTTGGATTCTATACTTGAAAATCATCATGGCTGTTTGGCTTCTTATCAGTAAAAACGGCGAAAGTAATAGTGGAACCAATAGGTTGAACCGTATCGGGATTGCAGTTCATCGAGGGTCAAGACACCCTCCCGATACAATATACGGTCTGATTCCGCCCGCACATAATTCTTTAAAACGGCCGGAGAATAAGTATATTCCGAATATGTTTGCGGTGGAGTGGAACCGGATGGTTCGTAATGCTGTATAATCAACAACGCTTCTTGCAGGTATTGAGGAAGCGTACGGTATCCGAGACGACGGTAATGCGCCGTCAAAGCGGGCAAAGAATCCGGCTTTTTGTAAAACAACTGCGTAAAAGTAAAATATTCCAATGTAGTGCTGTCGGAAGCCGGAGAATACATAGCCTGTACCCATGCGTCCAAAGCAAGACCTTCTTCTTCCCACATCTTACGGCTGTCGCTTTGACGACGGAAACTTATCGCTGCCTGTTGATCGGAAGTGCTTTCATCGGCAAACGCCTGCCAATAACGGGCCTCTTTACGGTAAAAAAGCGTATGGCTTTGGTAATAGAGATAGTTTCGAGCCAATTCATAGCGTTGCCAAAAAATCGAATTGGGTATGATAGCCCGCAATGTGGCATTTTCTATGCCATATGCATTGAGAATATTATTGGTAAAAATGCGCAAAGGAATCCAGAGACCAGACTGAAAAGCGAAACGGACAGATGGAAAATTATAGTGTCCTCCCGCCGAAAGCCCGATCATATACGTATTCATTTCCTCAATATTTCCGTAAGCGAAAAAACTATCGTTGAGCCTACCTGTTTTAAGAAGCGCCAATTTGAGATTCACCGCCATCATATCCCGTAAGCCCGCCTCGTTATAATCGGCCGAAGCGTCCGGGAATGGATGACGGTCAAAATAATCAGATGTTGTTTTTATCACCTTTTTCCAATTCTCCTGCCCGGCATACTGTTCGCTCAAATAAAAGGCCCTCTCGAGCGGCCCCGCCTCACACCAAACGGGAATCAACCATAAAATCGCCCAGACCGGCAATAGAATAAAGCCTCTATGAGAATCATGCCGGACAGGGTTCCACTGGATGCGACAAAAAAAGATACCGGCCAACCAGATGACCGTCGTTACAATCCACACCGTTTTCTGCACAAAGTCGCAACTCTGCCAAAAAGCGATGCCGGAGGTCTGGATAAACGAATAGATAAAACACCGTGCATCCAGAAAAGCCATCAACAACCAAAAAGGAAGCAACGCCCATCCATATACCGGAAAACGAACCATTACGGGAAGCAGGCAGAAAAGTGCCAAAGGTCCTGTAAAATGATACATGAGCACGGCTGTGATAAAAACACACACCATTCCCCATCCCTTGAATCTGGCAAGCGAAAGGCAGGCCCAGGCAACGGTAAGGTTAGCCACATAGGCTACGGCAACGGTAAATCCCGCCATACCGTTAAAAGCAAATACCCAATAAGGCAGAAATGCCGAACCGGCAACAACACCCCACCACAGCGAACGGCATTTCAAGGCACGGGTAATGCCGACCAACGACAGGGAAAGTTGCATAACCAATGCAAAATGCACCGCCACCACGCCGACCGGGAAAAGGAAAAACTGCGCCAGAAAACGGGCCGCCAACTCGGCCACACCCGCCGGTTTTGTCAGAAACGGTTCAAGATAAGAAGGCAGAAAACAGAAAAAACTGCTTTGCTCCAAATATCCGAACCATGGAAAAAAATAGCCTAACCAACAGACAAGTGCTGTTAGTAACAATCCATTTGCGGATATAACAAAAACCCTGAGATCTGTATTTTTCATTCAAATCCAAGTTTAATGCCCGGCCGGTATCGGGCCACCTTTCCTGCGGTAGGATTTAAAATATTCCATATCGGGGTAAACGGGTTCCCGTTTTACCGCCTCCGCCCATTCCCACGCTGTAAAATCAGCCTTATTGCGGTTCAAGGTGGGAAAAAGAAAAGAACGGGTATTCTTAAGATAGAAATTTTTCTGTTCCTGCGGCAATACAAAAGGTGTGGAAAAATGGCCGTCACGGTCAAAATAGGCAATATATATATGCGCGGTAGCGCCATTGATACGTTTGCTGCCAAACACCACCCACCTGCCGTTGCTGCTCCATGTGTGGTATTTTTCTCCATCAGGGCTGTTTAGCAAAGACGCGTCCGTTTCTTCAAAATCGCTTTCCGCATCCGGCACACGGCGTTTCAGCAACACCAAATCTCCTTGATTCTGCGAAGGAAAAGAACCCACCGTAAGGGCGGTGGCAAGGATATATCTTTCATCGGGACTCACCGATGGCATCGAAAGGCTGTAGGCTTGATCTCCAAAATTAAATACCTCCCGCACCTTTCCGAATGTACAGGTCCGGGCATCGAAAGAAACCGCCGCCAATCTGTAACGGAACGCCGCCAGTCTCTGTTTCGCATCCCCTTGCTTATTAATCGAATCCCAAGGCGAGGTGCGGAGAAAATACAGCGTCTTTCCATCGTAACTCCATGCCGGAAAACTATTTTCATAACGGGCATCCATCAATTCGGGAGAAGAAAAAAGACGGTTGTGTTCCACATCGTAAATCAAAATCCGCCCCAAGGTATCGGTAATGATATCTTGCGTACGAAAAGAATTGACATACGGATGAACATTGATACGGGTGGAGGCAAAAGCGATGAATTTTCCATCGGCACTCCAGGACGGATAGGCAAGCCTCAAGTCGGGATAGTCGTAAGGAAGCGCTATCTTAAGCACCTTTCCTCGGTTAAAAAGTATTGTTCCGGCATACCGGCCACGGATATGCACCAACATTTTTGTGGCATCATTATCGCTTCCTGCATGGCAATTCATGCAATTGTTCTCAATAAGATGGTTGTCCATCAAAACGGTTTGCGAAAAATCACACAATGAACGCTGCACCACCTGCAACCGCAAACAAGGATTTTCGTCATGAGCGCTCAATCGATACACTATGTACGGATCGATGCTGTCGGATACCACTTTCCATACTTTAGGCGCATATCCCACCCATTGTGTTTCACTTCGGCCGAATATCTCGAGCCGCACTTCCCCTTTTCCCGCCATGGCGGCCGCCATGCAACGTTTCCATTCCCGGATATCGAACTGTACAAAACGGTTCGTTCTGAACCGCAACGAGTCGATTTTATTTCCAGCTGCGTCACAGGCATAAAACCTTACGAAATACGGACCTTTTGAAAATGTATCCGCTTTGATCCGAAAGTTGAGCGGTGCCATATTGGGCGGCAACACCAGACTGTCGGCATAAGCGGGAAAAATATCCGGCGAAACCGCCAGACACCGTACTTTCCCCGCCTCAGGCACGTCCGGTAAAACACAAGCCCACAGCAGAAGAAAAACAAGGGGTATCCCCCATCTTGAATATTTTCTTTTCTCGATATCCATAGTTTACCGCATCTGCACAAAAAGCCAATAAAAAGTATAGGTATCGCCGTATTTACGCTGCACTTCCTCAAACGAAATCTTGTTCTGCTTCATGGCCTGATAGGCAACGTACGTATCGCTCACGGCATCAGCCGACGCGGCACTGAGGCGGAATCCTCCATAAGAAGCCGACAAAAGTTCCTTTTTTGAAATATGCTGTGGATAGCCTGCCTGTATGCAAATGGCTTCCTGCAGATAAACCGGCAGCGTCTTGTTGTCCATTCTGTCATAATGCTCCAATATGGTGGGGATCTTATCCATTTTCTTTTCTAAAAGCATCAGAAATGCATAGTAATCGCCCAGCGCCGCATTGATAGTTCCGGGATCGGAAGCAAAACGGTATTCAAATTCTTTCTGCACCCAGTCATCGATAAAATACCCGCCTTCGCGCAAGGTGGAATCCTGCAAGGAAACAGGACGGCTTCCATCTTGACAGGCAGCCGTCAACTGTTTTACTTCCGACCGGTAAAGATGATAGAATTTTTTGGCATAAAACGTTTTACGGGCATAGTAGAAGGTATTTTCCAGCAAACGGTATTGCCCGGTGGCGATTTCGGCCTTTACCAAAGGTTCTATAAAGCGGTACTGCAAACCGAAAAGTTCAATGCAGGACAATATCTGCGGTACAGACGGCGCGGCAAGCCCCAGAGATTCATAAGTCTTGATATACGAATAGTCTTGTGCTCCCACAAAAGGCAGAGGCATCGGATACATCATCCACGCCACTTCGGGCAAGGAAGCATATTCAAAAAAACGGTTGCCCAATTGCCCGGTCATCAAAAGCGAAAGACGGAGATAGGACGAAAGGTGATAGCGGTTTTGCATACTCTCCCTATCTTCTCTGTTGAATGCATTTCCATAACGCTGGTAGTACCGGTCGCAGATGCGCAGGCTTTCGGTATAATCGTTATGCGAAACGGCATTTTGCACCTGTACCAAGGAACGCGAAAGCGGATCACGGTTCAATCCGAATACTAAAACACAACCCAACGCCAAGGCCACCAAAGTGAGTTTTACATTGTAGGGAGAGGCCAAAGCAGGCTTTCCATCCTGTACCACACCATGCCGGCGGTTATATTCGTAAAGAAAGACTTTGCGGTTGTTGTAGGCCTGCAATACGATACCGGGCAGACAAGCCAAAAAATATACAATCATGGCGACCCACACATACCAAGCGGCCCTGAACCCAGGATAAGAGGAAATCTTCCATGAAAAAAAGCCCGACAGTACGGCAATCAGCACCGAAATAATCAAATTCCAAAGACGGATTTTCCAAAGACGGGTTTCCTTATCCGAAACAGCCATCGGGATTCCTATCAGATGCACACACACCACAGCAATGGAAAAAACCAAAGCCCAATGTCCAGCCGCATAATAGAGTGCCACCGAAAAAAACGCCGCCACCGTATGCAACAATATCAAGGGTGCCCAAGCACGTGGATGCCGCGCCACAAGCCGGAACAGACTAAAATAAAACGCCAGAGCCCCCATACAGAGCCAAAGACTGATGGCTATACTGGCCTGGGCCGGTTCGGAAGAAGAAAACAGAAGAAAGAAGAGCGGCAACAGAAAGGGTGTGTAAGGTCCGGCCGTTTTCCAAGAAGTAACGCAAAACCCTATCACCATAAAAGCCACCACCAGAATCATCAAGGGAAGGTTGAAATAAAATTGCACCACAAACCGCCACAAGAATTCGCTGATACGTAAGGATGTGGTATTGTCGAAAAACGGCCGTACAAAATCGCCCGTATAAGTAAAAAGGCTTATATCGGCCTGGTTGCGGAAATAAGGCAGGCTATAAAGAAACCAAGCCAGCGTAAAGAACGCCACCAATAATACCGTACCCCATCTGAGATATTTCTGTTGTTGGGCGGTAACTTCCATCCCCTTGGCATTCTGCCGATAAGCACGGATAAAAGGCGGCCAATACCTGAAAATATGGGATTTCTGCAACAGGGTATTTTTCTCGGGTGTGGTGTTCTGTTCCATTTTCATGGCGGTTAAAAAACGGTGCAGCGCATGTAGAGCGTGCCTTTCGTTCTGTAAAGATAACTAAATTTTCTCCATCCGGTTACCGCGTAACTTCAGACAAGTGAGAGAAAAGAAAAATGCGTAAATTCGCGTCTTATGCCCAAGCCGCTTGAAGCGACGAAAAACATCATTACCAAAGATGAAAAAACACGTTGATTTTCTGATTATCGGAACAGGCATAGCCGGATTAAGTTATGCGCTGAAGGTTGCCTCCAAAGGCACGGTCTGCATCATCACCAAGGCAAAAGCCGACGAAACTTCCACCAACTACGCCCAAGGCGGCATCGCCACCGTGATGGACGCCCTCGACTCGCACGAGGAGCATATCAAAGACACGCTCATTGCCGGCGACGGGCTCTGCGACGAGGAAGTGGTACGGCTCACCATCGGCGAATCGAACGCCCGTATCGACGAACTGATTGACTGGGGTGCGGAATTCGACCGCAAGCAAACCGGAGAATTCGACCTGGGGCGCGAAGGCGGACACTCGGCGCACCGTATCCTGCACCATAAGGATCAGACCGGTGCCGAAATCGAGAGAGCCTTGCTCAAGGCGGTCAAGGAACATCCGGCCATTGAACTGCTGGAAGGTTATTTCGCCATCGACATCATCACCCAGCACCATTTGGGCGTGGAAGTTACCCGCCGCACGCCCGACATCGAATGCTTCGGCGCCTACGTGCTCAACCCCAAGACCAACAAGATAGACACCATTCTGGCCAAGACCACGATGCTCGCCACCGGCGGAAACGGCAATGTATATAACACCACCACCAATCCCGTGGTGGCCACCGGCGACGGGGTGGCGATGGTCTATCGCGCCAAGGGCAAGGTAAAGAACATGGAATTCATCCAGTTCCACCCCACCGGCCTCTACAACCCTTCCGAAAAACCCTGCTTCCTGATTTCGGAAGCCGTGCGCGGGGCGGGCGCCAGGCTCTGTTCCATCCGTGGCGACTACTTTATGGAACGCTACGACAAACGCCTCGAACTGGCGCCGCGCGATGTGGTGGCGCGCGCCATCGACAGCGAGATGAAGATTACCGGCGACGACCATGTATTTCTCGACTGCCGCCCCATTTCCAAAACCGAGATATTTCACCACTTCCCCACCATCTACGCCAAATGCCTCTCCATCGGCATCGACATCACCAAAGACATGTTGCCGGTGGTTCCCGTGGCCCACTACAGCTGCGGCGGCATCGTGGTGGATCACGACGGCTGCACCAGCATCAAGAACCTCTATGCCTCCGGCGAATGTTCCTGCACGGGATTGCACGGGGCGAACCGCCTGGCGTCCAATTCGCTGTTGGAAGCCCTCGTGTTCTCGCACCGCGCCGCTCAGCACGCCGCCGCAAGAATTTCGGGCATCTCGTTCTGCGAGGAAGCGCCCGACTGGAACGACGAAGGCATGGTGCTCAACGAAGAAATGATCCTCATTACCCAAAGCCTCAAGGAAGTGCAGGCCATCATGTCGAACTACGTGGGCATCGTGCGCTCCAACCTGCGCCTCAAACGCGCCTGGGACCGGCTCGGCATCATCTACAAGGAAACCGAAGAACTGTATAACAAGTCCGTGCATTCGGTAAAACTGGCCGAACTGCGCAACCTCATCAACATCGGCTATCTGATCATCAAGATGTCGATGGAACGGAAGGAAAACTGCGGGCTGTACTACAACCTCGACAACATCAAGAAATAATGGAAAATCCCGCTTTTTCCGCCTTACACGCCACCTCGCCCGTCGATGGGCGTTATGCCGACAAGACTTCCGCCCTGCGCGCCTATTTTTCGGAATGGGCGTTCATGCGCTACCGGGTGCGTGTGGAGGTGGAATACTTCATCGCGCTCTGTCAATCGGGCCTCGACGCCTTGAAGGATTTTCCCCAAGACCGGTTCGGGGAACTACGACGGCTCTACCTTTCGTTTTCGGATGAGGACGCGTTGGAAATCAAGCAGACCGAAAAGACCACGAACCACGATGTAAAGGCCGTGGAATATTTCATCAAGGCTCGGTTCGAAAAGTGGGGATTGCAGCGGTTCGAAGAGTTCGTGCATTTCGGGCTCACCTCGCAGGACATCAACAACACCGCCCAGCCGCTCATGCTCAAAGAGGGCTTGGAAAACGTAATCTTGCCCGCCATCAGGAACCTCATGGTGCAAATCGGGCAAAAGGCTTCCGACTGGGCGCATGTAAGCATGCTGGCGCGCACGCACGGGCAGCCGGCATCGCCCACCGTGTTGGGCAAGGAAATGCTGGTTTTTGTGGAACGCCTCCACAGCCAATGGCAACTCTTGCAACAAACGCCCCAAAGCGCCAAGTTCGGCGGTGCCACGGGCAACCTCAACGCCCACTACGCGGCATTGCCCCATATCGACTGGGTGGCTTTCGCCAACCGTTTCGTCAAAGACGCCCTGGGTCTCGACCGCTACCAGACCACCACGCAGATAGAGCATTACGACAACGCCGCCGCCATTTTCGACGCCCTGCGGCGCATCAACACCATTCTGATTGACTTTTGCCGCGACGTGTGGACATATATCTCGATGGATTACTTCAAGCAGCAAATCAAGGCCGGGGAGGTGGGATCTTCGGCCATGCCGCATAAGGTGAACCCCATCGACTTCGAAAACGCGGAAGGAAACCTCGGCATGGCCAACGCCATTCTGGTTCATCTTTCTTCCAAACTGCCCGTTTCGCGCCTGCAACGCGACCTTACAGACTCCACTGTCTGCCGCAACATCGGCGTGCCTTTGGCGCATATGCTGATTGCCTGCAAGTCGCTCGAAAAAGGCATCGGCAAACTGCTTCTGAACCGCACCCGTTTTGAACAGGATTTAGAAAACAATTGGGCCGTGGTGGCTGAAGCCATTCAAACCATTTTACGTTCGGAAGGATTTCCACACCCCTACGAAGCGCTCAAAGCCCTCACACGCACCGGTACAGCGATAGGCCGCAACGAAATCCATGTTTTTGTAGATAGCCTTGATATTCCGCAATCTCTCAAAGAAAAAATCAAGCAAATCACCCCCCACAATTACACTGGAATATACGGACAACAACCTTCTTATATCCTGGAACGCTTGGCTGAATGCGGCATTCCGGTATCCTCCAAAATGTAGCGCCGCATGAAAGCCTTTTCCCTCTACCGCTATCTTTCGCCTTACACGGGACGCCTGCTTTTCAATATCTTTCTGAGGGTGCTTTCGGCTGCATTCACCATTGTGCTGATTGTTTCGGTGGCGCCTTTGCTCTATATTCTCTTTGGTACGGGCGCAGGCAGCGAGGCGGGACCTGTTGCGGGAGGAATCGCCAACACCGGTATCGCGATGCTGGAAGATCTTGTACAGCTTTCCATTCTCAAATATGGAAAATCCACCACCCTGCTACTGATTGCCGCCACGTTGGCCGCGGCCTATTTCTTGAAGAACCTTTGCGCCTATATGGGGCTGTTTCTCTTTTCTCCCATCCGTAACCGGATGGTGGCACAGATCCGCAACGATATGTTCGACAAATTCATGCGGTTGCCTCTTTCTTATTACTCGAGAGAACAGAAAGGCGATCTCATTACCCGCATCACCGACAATGTGCAGGATCTCGACAACCAGATGCTCAACCAGATACAGCAAGTGTTGGTGGATATCGTAACCTTTCTGTTTTTGGTGGCGACCTTGTTTTTCATCAGTGTGCCGCTCAGCCTTTTTGTATTGATAATCTTACCGATTGTGGGCATAGCCACCAGTTTTGTATCGCGTTCCCTCAAAAAGAAATCCCTTAAGCTGCAGAACCTAAAGGGCCGCATCTCGGCCCAGGTGTCTGAAAGCCTCGACGGACTCAAGACGATACGGGGATACAACACCACCCGCTATGCGATAGAAAAGTTTCATGCCGAAAACGACCGGTTTTTTCATCTCAACAGCCGAGTGCTGCACCGCATCAACCTCAGTTCTCCGGTAAGCGAGGTATTGGGGACCGTCGCCATCGTAGCCATCCTCATTATCGGGGGCTATCTGATTCTGTCTGAAAAAAGCCTCAAGCCTGAAGCCTTCATCACCTATCTGCTGGCCATGATACAGATACTTCCCGCTTCCAAAAACATCACTTCGGCCTATTTCAACTGGCAGTCAGGAAAAGGATCCCTGATACGTATCAAAGAAGTGTTCGATGCCGAAGAAGTGATTGTGGAAAAGAAAGAGGCCGAAAGCATCTCGCGGTTTGAAAACGATATCCGCTTCGAAAACATTTCGTTTACCTATTCCGAAAAACAGACGCTCAAGAACATATCCCTCCGAATTGAGAAAGGAAAGTTTGTGGCTTTGGTAGGTCCTTCGGGGGGAGGGAAATCCACCATCATCAACCTTATCCCCCGTTTTTACGACCCGGGAAGCGGAACCGTGCGGATAGACGGAAAAGACATCGCCGACTGTAAAATCAACGACCTGCGGGCCCTTTCCTCGCTTGTGTCGCAAGACACGGTGCTGTTCAACGATACCCTTTACAACAACATCCTTATCGGGAATCCCGCCGCCACACGGCAAGAAGTGGAGGAAGCAGCCAGGATGGCCGACGCACACGACTTTATCATGGCCTGCGAAAACGGCTACGAAAGCGTTATCGGCGACAGCGGCACCAAACTATCGGGCGGTCAGCGACAGAGAATCAGCATTGCGCGCGCCTTGCTCAAAAAAGCGCCTATCCTGCTTTTCGACGAAGCCACCTCGGCACTCGACACGGAAGCCGAAAACCGTATCATGGAAGCCATTTCGGCATACGGAAAAAAACATCGTCAAACCATCGTTTCGGTGGCACACCGGCTTTCGAGTATCCGCAATGCCGATGAGATATTCGTGATAGAGGAAGGCGAGATAGTGGAACACGGAAACCACGAATCCCTCTATGCCCAAAACGGTCTGTACCATAAACTCTGCTTGATGCAGGACACCGAAAACGCGACGCAGAAAGCAACTCCTTAAAACCCGGCGCATGGAAGGCACAGTGATTTCAAGTACAGGCAACTGGTATGAAGTAAAGGCCGGGGACAACAACGTCTATTTCTGCAAGGTGAAAGGAAACTTCCGGCTCAAAGGCGTAAAAACCACCAATCCCGTAGCGGTGGGCGATTGTGTGAATTTTGACTACGACGCACAAATCTCGACCGGATTGCCTGAAATCCGCGGCGGTTGGATCACCGCTGTTGGAGAAAGGCGAAACTGCATTATCCGCAAGTCGGTGAATCTCTCCAAACAAACGCACATCATCGCCGCCAATATCGACAAGGCCTTTTTGGTGGCGGGACTCACCAAGCCTCACACGCCGCAAGGCTTCATTGATCGGTTTTTGGCTACAGGAGAAGCCTATCATGTGCCGGTCTGTCTTGTTTTCAACAAAAGCGACCTTTGGAACGAAGCGGAATATTCCCTGTTTGCCGAATACCGGAAGATTTATGCGGAAGCAGGCTACGAGGTACTGTCAACCAGCGTGTTCAGCAAAGAGGGCATGGAGGCCCTCAAAGAACGCATGAAAGACCGGACCTGTCTGTTCGCCGGTAATTCGGGTGTGGGAAAATCGGCCTTGATTCATTGTCTGGAACCAACTATGGATATCCGCATCGGTGAGATATCCGCCACCCATCAGAAAGGCAAGCACACCACCACCTACGCCCGTATGTATCCCCTTTCTTTCGGCGGATATATCGTGGACACCCCGGGCGTGAAGGAGTTCGGTATGGTGCGGTTCAAAACCGATGAGTTATCGCGCTATTTTCCTGAGATGCGGGCCATCGGTAACCAATGCCGCTTTGGAAACTGCACCCACGAACACGAACCGGGATGCGCCGTAAAAGAGGCTGTGGCCGATGGACGGATTTCAAGCCTCCGCTACAACAGTTACCTCAATATCCTGCATGGAGACGAGGTGCCGGTTCCGGGATTGATAGACAACAAAAACGAAAAAAAATAATCTTACCGTCATGTACAACAACAGAAAGATTATAGGCATCGTTATCGGAATCCTTGTGCTTTTCGCCGCTTTTTACTGGCTTTCCGACCTTATCATCTATACTTTGGCCGCTTTCCTCATCTCCATGTTGGGAAGACCCTTGGTCCGCTTACTGCACTATCGCGTCAATATTCCCACCACACTCTGCAGTCTCATCGCCTTGGTTTCGGTTATCGGCATCCTTACCCTTATCGGGTGGCTCGTTTTTCCATTTTTCATCAAACAAATGCATCAACTGGCAGAGTTAGACTACAATCAACTTTCTTCCGACACTACCCTTATAGTGGATCAGCTGTTGGCATGGCTCAACGACAAGGGTATAACCATTTCCAAAGAACAGATGGGGGCTTACATACAGGATTTTGCCGGACAAATCTGGCAGAACATCAACGTAGAGAGCCTCCTTGCGGCTTTGGTGGGAAAACTCTCTTCCACCGGCGTGGCGGTTTTCTCCTTTATCTTTATATCTTTCTTCTTTCTGCGCGACGAAAAGATGTTCAAAAAGATAATCTTTCTCTTTATCCCCGACCGTTTTACCGATCGGGCCGAAAATGTGGCCAAATCGGCCGAACATCTTCTGAACCGGTATTTTGTAGGGCTTTCAATCGAGGTGCTCTGCATGATGACCCTGCTTTCGTTCGGCCTTTGGATTTGCGGTATCGAAAATGCACTGCTCTACGGATGCTTAGGTGGGTTGCTCAACATCATACCCTATCTGGGACCGGTTATCGGCACCGTGATTACCTGTCTATTCGCCATCTTCAACAACCTTGATCTGGGAATTTCCTTAGACTTGCTCTGGATTCTGCTCAAGGTTATCGGGGTATTTGTTGCCTGTAACCTAATCGATAACTTCATTCTGCAAGTTACCATCTATTCCAACAGCGTGAAAGCGCATCCACTCGAAATCTTTTTCGTGATTCTTATCGCGGGCTATGTAACAGGAATCTGGGGCATGATTCTGGCCATTCCCTCCTACACGGTTCTGCGCATCTTTGCAAAAGAGTTTTTTAAAGATACCAAGTTAGTTAGAGCACTTACTAAACACATTTAACATTTTTTTCTTCGATAATTTCCATTTCAGGCGTTTATATCATCAAAACACCTTTTTGATGAAAACTCCTGAATTTATCCTGACCAAACAACAGTATCTCCCTATCCGGCAATGGGACTTACAAGACCGGCCGAGAGAGAAGTTCATGGCCGGCAACATACCGGCCATATCGAACGAGGAACTGCTGGCTATTCTTATCGGAAGCGGAACCGAACAGCATTCGGCCCTTGATATCGCCCGCATGATCCTCAAGCATTTTAACGGCAATCTACTGGAACTCAGTTACCGTTCGCCCAAAGAACTGGCGCGCCGGTTTTGCGGTATCGGACAAGCCAAGGCCGTAAGTATCCTGGCGGGCATCGAACTTGGCAAACGGAGCTGCAACACCGATCCCGCATCCGAAACCTTTATCCGTTCCAGCATCGATGCCTTCCGGTTCATCTGCAACGATTTTTCGGCTTCTCCCTACGAAAAATTTTTTGTCCTTCTGCTGTCGCAGTCTTGCCGGCTTATAAGGAAAGCGCTTATCAGCGAAGGCGGAACGGCCGCCACGCTTGTAGATGCCAAAAAGATTTTCAAATTCGCCATCGATGAACACGCCAGCGGTATAATCTTAGCCCACAACCATCCTTCGGGCAATCCAAAACCAAGTCCGGAAGACATCAGCATTACCGAACGCATCAGCAAAGGCGCCAAACTGCTCGACCTTTACGTGTTCGACCACATCATTGTGGCGGGAAACCGTTATTTCAGTTTCTCAGACCAAAACTTAGTATTGGAACCCATTACAAAGCGTTTGGCAACCTTATCCATCAAGTAGTGGAACAACACGCAACCGTCCGGCAGGCAGTTTGAAAAGGCCTTAAAAACCAGAAGGGAGAACAAAAAAGGTCGGTTGAAAACCAACAGAAAAACAAAAGAGGCCGATTGTTTTACAATCGGCCTCTTTTGTAAAGAAGGGAAAAGGTTTAGAAACCTACCACACTTTGAAATTCGGCATCTTCGCGGAAATTGATGAATTCCACGTCTTTCTGGGCCTGTGCCTTTAAAACAGCCTTCTGTGCGATAGCCTGACGGAGCGCGTTCACAGCATCGGCTTTCTTATCCATACGGGCGGCGCATACAGCCAACAGATAGTAGGCATCGGCCGTAATGGGTTCCATACATTCGATCGTGGCTTTCGCCTGATCTGCCTGACCGTTCATCAACTGCGACAAGGCAAGGTTGTAGAAGCATTTTTCACTTCCCATCGCACTGGCGGCTTTGGCATATTCACCGTCTTTGATATAAAGCATACCCATATTGAAAGCACCTTCGGCACAACCGGTCTTCATCGAATTTTCGAAATTGTCGCGGGCGTTTTCCATATCGCCTTTGGCCATAGCGACGGCACCGAGGTTGTTGAGCACACCGCCATCGTTGGGTTGCAGACCATTGGCGGTTTCAAGCAACTGCTGGGCCAAGTCGTATTGGTTTCTTTCGATATACAGGGCGGCGGCGTTATTGAATCCACGGTATTCTTCGGGATAAACTTCGGTAGCCGACAGGTAAATCTTAAGTTGGTTGTCCTTGTCTTCGGTAAGGGTGGCGGCGTAAAGAAGTTCTTCCACCTTCAAGGCCGAAGGTTCGGTAAGCGAAAGCTGGGCGATTTCTTCATCGGTCTTTTTGGGTTCGAGGAAGTTCACTACCATTTCGGCACGACGTAACGGAGGCAGGATATTGTCTTCGATTTGCTTGTAGATAACCGTCATGTTGCGGATTTCCTGTTCACGGGCAGCACGGTCGGAATGCGAGGAAATAACGTTGATGATGGTGTTCTTTTCCGCGATATCGGAAGCGCGGAGGTCGGCGATGAACTTATCCCAGTCTTCACCCATCGACTGAACCTGCGGTTCGATGTTCTGCTTGATAGCGGCAGGTTTAACCTTCTGCTGACGGGCTATTTTCTTCACCGCATTGTCGTAGGCGGTGTTGAAATACTTCACCGCCGTTTTGGCACGGTTGTCGGAAAGGTTCTGATTGCGGCTTTCTTCTCCTTCGGGAGATGCCCAGGCCTTGATTTCAACCGACTTCATAGCCATACCGGTGTTGAACAAACTGTCCAAAGCCTTAACGGCAGCCTTCGCTTCAGCCTTTTTGTTGAGGGCGTAGTTCCAGTTGAGATTGTAGGTATCCACCAGATAGTAGATATAGGTGCGTTGCGGAATCACCGTTTCCTTTTCGTACTTATCGGGCACGATGGTAGGTTTGGCACCGTCCTTGTCGATACGGGTGGAGGTGATCATGGTTCCTTCGGCAATTTCGCGGTCGCCCAGTTTCACGTTTTTGGCAAGCCCGATAGCCTGCGCCATGTCGCGAATTTCCTGTCCCGCCGCACTCTTTTCGGGATAACCGACAGGGTTCACCGTCAAACGGCTCTGTTCCATTTGCGGTACATAAGCCACTTCGTCGGTGTAAGAGAATTTACCGCCGGTCTTGTTGTCGATAACCGTTCCCTGCCCCTGGGTCTTGACCCCGCGCAGTACAAGAGGTTTAAGTTCCTGCTGACCGCCTTCGTAGGTAATGGTGGGCTGGAATACAACCACCGCCTTGTTCCAGAAATACTTGGCGGGAATGGTACCGTTAATCGTTACCTTTACCTTGTCTCCATGCATTTCAAGCGGATTAGGCGAAACTTCGTATTTGACCTTGGCATGGTCTTTCGCCATTTTCTTGAGACTCTCGCAGGAGGAAAACAAAATTCCCAACCCGAGAATCGCTACAAAACCGATTACTTGCGATTTCTTCATTGCCTTATGTAGTTTTATATATTATCTTTCTGTTTTTTACAATTGAGAGGCCTTCTATGCCATACCCACAGGGCTCACACAAAAACAAACCCCTTCAACCAAGGGGCGAAGATACTCATTTATTTTGAAAAACGATAATAATCCCCTCAAGTCAGGCAGTTTTTAAATCACACTGATTTTCTTCCGAACGCAACCCTTATCAAAGAAAAAACATACCACATAAACCCCAGGACGCAAATCCCGCACCTCGACCGCATGCATAGATTCCGACCAAAACATCTCCTTTACAATGGTTCTTTGTATAGTTATTCTTTTAAAAAACTTTACGCCGTTTAGCCATATATGCCTGCAAGACGGGAACAAAGCCTTCACCAAGGTCAGCTTCCACCCAATCGATACCGTAAAGGGCGCAACGATTCTTGACTTCCTGCCGAAAAGCGGCGTATTTTTCAATATAGGCTTCCTTATATTGAACCGGAGAAAGTTTCACTTCCTTTCCACTTTCCATATCAACCAGACAGTAATTCTTTTCGGGAAAATTCAAAACGGCTTCCTTTTCGTGATCGGTAACCTGAAAGAGGATAATCTCGTTGTTGCGGTATTTGAGATGCTGCAAGGCACCGAACAAGGCTTCCGGATCTTCCTGAGTATCGAACATATCTGTAAAGAGAACAATAAGGGAACGCTTATGGATACGTTCAGCCGCCAGATGCAGGGTTTGGGCGATACCGGAGCCCACGTTCAACACCGGAGCGGAAGAAAAAGACGCCCGGAAACGGGATTCGAGTTCAGACAGCAGATATTTCAGATGTGTGCCGTTCGACTTTACTTCGGTTTGAAACCTATCCCTGTCTGAAAAAAAGGAAATCCCAACCGCATCACGTTGCCGAACCAGCATCGTGGCCAGCACCGCCGCCGAGCAGAGAGAAAATCCTAATTTATTAAGATCTCTTTCCTGTCGCGAAGCCACTGGAAAATACATGGAAGAAGATGTGTCTATAAGGATATGGCAACGAAGGTTGGTCTCCTCCTGATATTTCTTTATATACAGGCGGTCGGTGCGTCCATAGAGCTTCCAATCCACATGCCGCACCGATTCGCCTTCGTTGTATTGGCGATGTTCGGCAAACTCCACCGAAAAGCCATGGAAAGGGCTCTTGTGCAAACCCGTGATGAAACCCTCCACCACCTGCGAGGCCAATAGTTCCAACGAACTGAACGGTTCGGTAACCTGTCTGTAAAAATCTTCTGTCATAAAGCCTTGATAAAACAAAGGTCGGTTGAGAACCAATACCAATTCCCAACCGACCCGGACCCGCAGACGGAAATCCGCCCGAGGATTACAGCACGGCGTCGAGTTTCTTTCTCAAATCGCCTTCGTTGGTGCTGCCCACGTGTTTATCGACCACTTCGCCGTTCTTGATGAAAAGAATGGTGGGGATGTTGCGCACCTTGTAACGTTTGGTGATTTCGGGGCAGGAATCCACATCGACCTTGCCGATAAGCACCTTGCCTTCGTATTCGCCCGCCAGTTTGTCCACTACGGGAGCGATGGCGTTGCAGGGACCGCACCAGGCGGCGCCGAAATCAACCATAACGGGTGTGGCGGCCTTGAGCGCCAATTCTTCAAAATTCGCATCGGTGAATGTTGTTGCCATAGTTTATTGCTTTTATAGGTTATTATTCCGAACAGCGAATTTACGGCAAAAAAACAAACCTGCCAATCCTTCCCGTTCAAGTTTCCTTATCCTACTTTAACGAAATCCTGATATCAAAATTCCCTGTCTTGACGGCAGCAATGAATTCAGATGGTATTACCTTGATTCTCAGTAGCATATTTAACGATATGGCACTCTTTCGGTCTTCCACATGAAAATTCACCGAAGCCCCTTGCGAACCCGCTTCTTTTTTGGTGAGAGCGTATTTGCTGCAAATCTGTTTCATGCGTTCGGTAAAATCGGCGGTGATACACGGCAGCTCCAATCCCAGTTCCACCTGACGGGTATTTTTGTCCATCAATTCTGCCAGCGACATCATGTTGATTACCTTGAGTTCCAGTTCACCACCTTCCCTGTTCCAGCGGGGACGCACCTCGGCCGTGAGAAAAAGGAACTGTCCTTTTTCAAGGAAATGTTTGAATCTGAGATAGTCTTCTCCAAACAACACCAATTCCATCGAATCTTCGTAATCGGCCACGGTAAAACGTCCGTAACCGTTTCCGTTCTTGCCTATCAGATGTGCTGCTTCGGTTATGATAGCGCCGAACTCCAGTTTCCGCCCCCGCAGTTTTTCCCATTTTTCCTTGATCTGTGCAAGATTGCAGTTGGCAAAACTATCCAACTCAAAACGAAAACCGTCCAAAGGATGACCGGAAACATAAAATCCGATCACGTCTTTTTCGTTGGCAAGCTGCTCTATCTGCGACCAGGCTTCCACCTGCGGAATATCTATCTGCATATCTTCCGATACCGAGGCATCGCCGAAGAGGTCGGTCTGCGCCGAACTTTGGTTGCGTTGGTATTGTATGGCGTATTGAAGCAGTTTGCCGGCAAAATTCTGATTCTCGCCCGGTTTCTGATAAAAAAAGACAGAACGCGGAATATCGCCCAAACTATCGAAAGCTCCCGCCTTGGCAAGCGATTCCATACAGCGGCTGTTCATACCTTTAAGGTTGCTGCGTTTTACAAAATCCAGCACGTCTTTGTAAGCACCGTTTGTGTCGCGTTCCTCCACCAGCAGATCCACCACAGCCGTTCCTACATTCTTGATACCGCTCAAACCGAAACGGATGGCTCCGTTTTTGTTTACCGTAAAAGTGGCCATACTTTCGTTCACATCAGGACCCAGCAGATCTATCTTCATACGCTTGCACTCATCCAGGTAGAACGAAATCTTATCGATGGCGCTCAAGTTGTTGGTAAGCACCGAAGCCATGAACTCGGCCGGGTAATGCGCCTTGAGATAGGCCGTCTGGTAGGCGATCCAGGCATAGCAGGTGGCGTGCGACTTATTGAAGGCGTAGGAGGCGAAGGCTTCCCAGTCGGTCCATACCTTGTCGCAGACTTTCTTATCCAATTGATGTTCCTCGCAACCGCTGATGAACTTGGCCTTCATCTTGTCCAGCACGTCTTTCTTCTTCTTTCCCAACGCCGTGCGGAGCGTGTCGGCATCGCCCTTGGAGAAACCCGCCAGCTTTTGCGAAAGCAACATCACCTGTTCCTGATAGACCGTAACGCCGTAGGTATCCTTGAGGTATTCTTCCATTTCGGGCAGGTCGTACTGAATTTCTTCCTTGCCCTCCTTGCGGCGGATAAACTGGGGAATGTAATCCATCGGGCCCGGGCGGTAGAGGGCGTTCATGGCGATGATGTCTTCCAGACGGTTGGGCTTGAGCTCGCGCAGGTATTTCTTCATGCCGTCCGATTCAAACTGAAAGATGCCGTTGGTTTCGCCCTTGCCGAAAATATCGTAGGTAAGCTGGTCGTCGAGTGGAATGGCCTCTATGTCTATGTCGATGCCGTGCCGGAGCTTGATGTTGTCTAACGCGCCCTTGATGATGGTAAGGGTCTTGAGCCCCAGAAAGTCCATCTTGATCAAGCCGACCGATTCCACATACGCGCCTTCGTATTGGGTAACGGGCATCTCGGAGTCTTTGGCCAGGCCGGTGGGCACGTATTCGATAATGTCTTCGGGGGCGATGATCATACCGCAGGCATGCACGCCCACGCTGCGGATACAGCCTTCGAGCTTGATGGCGTAGCGGAGCGTGTCGCGCACCAAGGGGTTGGGGTTGCCGTCCATTTCCTTCTGCAAATCGGCAACCTCCTTGAAGGCCTTGGTAAGGTTCGTACCCGGTGTGTCGGGCACCAACTTGGCCAAGCGGTTCGACTCGGGCAAGGGCAAATCCAATACCCGCGCCACATCCTTGATGGCCGACTTGGCCGCCATCGTGCCGTAGGTGATGATTTGCGAGACCCGTTCCGAACCGTATTTTTCCACCACGTATTTGATTACCTTTTCACGGCCCACGTCATCGAAATCCACATCGATATCGGGCAGGGAGATACGGGCAGGGTTGAGAAAACGTTCAAACAGCAAGTCGTATTTAATCGGGTCGATATTGGTGATGCCCAAGCAATAGGCAAGCGCCGAACCCGCCGCCGAACCACGCCCGGGGCCTACGAGAACACCCATTTCGCGTGCGGCACGGATAAAGTCCCACACGATAAGGAAGTAGCCCGGAAAACCCATGCCCTCAATCGTGGCAAGCTCAAAGTCGATACGCTCGCGCAGACTCTCGTTTTCCCTAAAATTCTCCCCGTAGCGTTTCTTGGCGCCCTCGTAGGTGAGGTGGCGCAGGTAATCCATGTCGGAAGTAAAGGGCTCGGGCAAGGGAAAATGCGGCATCAAGGGGGCGTGTTCCAACTCAAAGGCCTCTATTTTCTCCACGATTTCGCGCGTGTTCTCCAAGTATTCGGGATGTTCGGGAAACAAGGCCGCCATTTCGTCGGCACTCTTGAAGTATTCCTGCCCCGTATAGAGCAACTTGGTTTCCTCGTTGAGTTTTTTGCCCGTGTTGAGGCATATCAGGATTTTGTGCGCCTCGTAGTCGTCGGCGTTCACAAAATGCACGTCGTTGGAGGCGATGCACTTGATGTTGTATTCGGCGGCAAGCTGTTCCAGACGGGCGTTCACAATCTGCTGCTCTTCGTGCCCGTGCCGCTGCATTTCAAAATAGTAATCCTCTCCGAAAAGCGATTGATGGAAACGGATGTTCTCTTTCAGCAATTCTTCCTGCCCCGAAAGGATGGCCTGCGGCACTTCGCCCGCCAGACAGGCCGAACAGCAGATCAAGCCTTCGTGGTATTTTTCCAGCAGTTCGTGGTCGATGCGCGGCTTGTAGTAAAAGGCTTCCTTGCGCTGGCTCAACGAACAGAGCTTTACCAGATTATGGTAACCCACGGCGTTTTTGGCCAACAAGATAAGGTGATAGCTGCTCCTTTCTTCCCGACCCGTTTTCTCCAGACGGCTCTTGGGCGCCACATACACCTCGCAGCCTACAATCGGCTTGATGCCGGCAGCCTTGGCCTTGGCCACGAACTCCATGACCCCGTACATATTGCCGTGGTCGGTAATGGCAACGGCATCCATGCCATATTCCTTGGCGCGGTCCATCAAGGCGGGAATCTTGCAGGCCCCGTCGAGTACCGAATAAAGCGTGTGCAGGTGAAGGTGGGCAAAATATGGCATAGCGTTTTCTTTTAGCGTATCAGTTTTTGGAGGGTAAGGAAAATAACCTTGAAATATTCCTTTACGGAACGGTTCTCGATATATTTCATGTTGTGGCGAATCTTGTCGGGCATGATTTGCTCAACATACGCCCTGTCGGCATCTTCGGCTCGACCCAGAATCTCGTTTTCGTCGATGTATTCGATCGAGGCGTAGTCGGTGATGCCGGGGCGGACGGTCAGCACCTTGCGCTGTTCCGGGGAATAGAAAGCTACGTAACGGGGCACTTCCGGACGGGGCCCCACTAGGCTCATATCGCCTTTGAGCACATTGAAAAGCTGCGGCAGCTCGTCTAACTTATATTTGCGGATAAAAGCGCCTGTCTTGGTGATGCGCGGGTCATTCCCACCCACGGTAAGCAAGCCCTTCCGGTCGGATCCCGTGCGCATGGAACGAAACTTATAAAGCGTAAACTCCCGGCCGCCCTTGCCCACACGCTTCTGACGGTAAAAGCCGCCGCCCTTGCTTTCGAGGCGCACAGCGGCATAGAGGCACACGAACAGCGGCGAGAGCACCACGATTCCCAACAACGAAAAAAGAAGGTCGAAAAAACGTATCATCCTACTTGGCCTCTTGGTATGCTTTCTTGACGGTTTCGATGATGAAACCGATCTGTTCTTCCGTTAACTGCGGATAAATGGGAAGCGATATTTCCGCGCTGTAATTGCGGTACGCCTGCGGGTAATCCTCCATCTTATAACCCAAACCCTTGAAAAACGAAAGCATCGGCATGGGAATGAAATGCACGTTGACCGCCACTTCCCTTTCGGTTATCTTCTCAATCATGCGGTCGCGCTGTGCTTCGGTAAAATCCTTGATGCGGAGCGCGTAGATATGATAGGAACTTTCCCGGCCTTCCTGCACCGAGGGAGGGCATATCGCCCAGCCGCAAGCCGAAAAAGCCTTGTCGTAGGCGGCAAAGACCCGCTTTCTTTCTTGAAGCAAACGGTCGTATCGGCGGATTTGCGCCAGACCGACGGCGGCGTTCACATCGGCCATATTCACTTTCATGCCCATGCCCACGATATCGTAGCGCCAGCCGCCCGCCTTGGATTTGGTAAAGGCGTCTTTGGTCTGGCAGTTGAGCGACATCATGCGCAGTTCCTTATACAGTTGCCCGTTGTCGAAAGGAGCGGGCAGGTTCAGGCAGATGGCGCCGCCCTCGGCGGTGGTGACATTCTTTACCGCATGGAGCGAAAACACCGCCACATCGGTTTCGCACCCGGTTCTTTGGCCGCTTTGGTAATACGCCCCCAGCGAATGAGCGGCATCGTTGAGCACCAGGATACGCCCCAACTTCTCCTGTACCGGCGAAGAAGGCTCGAACAAAGCCTTGATTTCGGGAGATGCCACGATTCGGTTGATGGCATCGTAGTTACAGGGAAAACCGGCGATATCCACCGGGATAACGGCTTTGGTGCGCGGCGTGATGGCTTTGCGGATCGCTTCGGGAGAGTTATTGAAATCCTCGCCCGAATCCACCATGACGGGTGTGGCACCGGCGTGCTGCACGGCCAAGGCCGTGGCGCTGTAGGTATTGGCGGGCACAATCACCTCATCGCCGGGCTGTACGCCCAGCCAGCGCAACATCAGT
>CAYTCD010000006.1:31977-37689 GCA_964436335.1 uncultured Bacteroidaceae bacterium | reverse complement strand
TGCTTACCCGATTCATCGAGAAAATAATCTTAGGTTGTTCTTCTGCTGCCATGTTTCTCTGTATTGACTAAAATTCGGGTAAAGATACGCATATTTCGTACTTTTACCGACTGTGGGTTGATAGCGGCCCAAGTTGTGAATAAAAAACCTCCGTGTTTATGAAAGTCTTACGCTCTTTTTTGTTGTTGACAGCGGGATGCTGCGCTTTTTGTTCCGCCCTGGGACAGGAAATGCGATCTTTCCGTACCCCCACCCTGCAAGTTTTTTCCGAAAAACTCGATGCGCTCTCCGGCGACCGGCTCGAATCGCTCAAGATAGGACTTGAAGCCTATAAGGAATTGTTTGCAAATGCCGCACCTGAAGTAGCGGATTCGGCCTATGTACTGTTAGAAGATTTTATTGTTCTCAATCTCAAGAACGCTGAATTCAACCTTATACTGCTTCAAGCGGGCAACGCTAACCGGCAGCAAGCCGAACAAGAGGCCGCCGCCGACTACGAAAAACTGCTTTACCGCAACTACTTTGCTGTGAACCGTGCCCATGGCTACATTACCGTTGAACCCGATCTACCGCGCATCCAAACCGAATTGCAGACCTATCTCAGCGAGCGCACCTATGCTTTTTTTGAAGCCGTACAACAAGAGAATCTGCACGGAAAAAATACCGACATTACAGAAATAGAACCTTTCGAATTAGCCCGCAGAGTTCTTTTCTGGGACGAATTTTTAACCGATGACCGCGATTTTCTTTATCGCGAAGAAGTTGTACAACGCCGCAACGCCTATCTGGAACAACTTGTTTTCGGTTCAGACAACTATCCGCTTTTTATGCCCGACCGAAATCTCGACACAGCCTACCGCCGGGCATATCTTTACGTAATGGATAACGAAAACGGCGTACAAGGTAAAACCGCCACCGTTATCCGCGATTTCTGGAAACTTTTAGAAAAGAACGCCTGGCGTGAAAAACCCGAAATATGGATGTTCTCCTATTAGACCCATATGCTGATTCCACCCAACGGGCAGAGCCGAGCTTGTTCGAACCGTACCGTTGTGCAAATTGAGCCTGGCGAAACCTTGAAAAGGAACGTGAGTCTTTGTACCTTTACACATCAAAAAAAATAAACCCATGCACCACTTTAAATTCTGCAACCCGGTAAAGATTCTTTTCGGTGCCGGACAGATTGCCAACCTCTCTGCCAACATTCCGCAAGGTTCCAAGGTTATGCTTACCTACGGAGGCGGAAGCATCAAGAAAAACGGCATCTACCAACAGGTAACGAAAGCCTTGTCGGGCTTCGAATACGTAGAGTTCTCGGGCATCGAACCCAACCCCAAGTTCGAAACCCTGATGAAAGCCGTAGAAATGGTTCGCAAAGAAAATGTGGATTTCCTTCTGGCCGTAGGCGGAGGCTCGGTGATAGACGGCACCAAGTTCATTGCCGCCGCCACCTATTTCGAGGGCGAAGATCCCTATACCATCTGTACCGAAAGAGCCCGGATCAACAAGGCCATGCCTTTGGCCGCCGTGCTCACCATGCCCGCCACCGGTTCGGAAATGAACTGCGGCGGCGTTATCAGCCGGCTTTCCACGCAAGAAAAGTTCGCCTTTTCAAGCCCCTTGCTGTTTCCGCGCTTCTCGGTGCTGGATCCCACGGTAACGATTACCATTCCGCCCCGCCAAAGGGGCAACGGCGTGGTGGACGCCTTTATCCATGTAACCGAACAATACCTTACCTACCCCGTGCAAGGCGATGTGCAGGACCGTTTTTCGGAAGCCCTCCTGCATGTGTTGCTCGACAACGGCAAGGCCTATGTGGAAAATCCCGAAGACATGGAGGCCGCTTCCAACATCATGTGGGCCTGCACCCTGGCCTTGAACGGCTTGATTGCCGCCGGTGTGCCCGAAGATTGGGCGACCCACCGCATCGGGCATGAGATCACCGCTTTGGCAGGCTTGGACCACGGGCAGACCTTGGCTATCGTATGGCCGGGGCTGCAACGGGTCATGGGTGAGTCCAAACGCGAAAAGCACTTGCAGTTCGCCACCCGTATCTGGAATACCTCCGATATCGAGGAAGCCTTGCGCAAAACCGAGAACTTTATCCGTGAATTAGGTGTGGGGACCCGTTTTTCAGACTATCCCTCGGTAGGCGACCCGCAGGCTTTGATCGACGCCATCGTGCAGCGTTTCAAGGAACGCGAAACCTTGCTGGGCGAAAAGTCCGACATCGATTACCAAATAACGCGGCAGATCCTCGAATCCCGCAAATAGGCAAGGC
The DNA here is from genome assembly GCA_964436335.1 of uncultured Bacteroidaceae bacterium. Classification (GTDB taxonomy): domain Bacteria; phylum Bacteroidota; class Bacteroidia; order Bacteroidales; family P3; genus Pullibacteroides. The sequence goes on along the minus strand of CAYTCD010000006.1, from coordinate 35,408 downwards.
ACATGGGCATGAAAGCCGTTATCTTGGGTTCGGGAAACGTGGCCTGGCATATCGCGCCGGCCTTGCGTCCGGCAGGGCTCGAATGGGTGCAGGTATATAGCCGCACGCTGACGCATGCCGAAAGCCTGTCGCGGCGTTTGGGCGGCGTGCCGTTTACCGACCGCCCGGAGGCAATCGACCGGACCGCCGACTTTTACCTGCTGGCGGTGAGCGACCAAGCGGTGGCGGAACTTGCAAACATCTTGCGCCTGCCCGGAAAAACGGTGGCGCACGTGGCCGGTTCTGTGCCGGTTTCGGCCTTGCAGGCGGTTTCGGAACACAGCGGAGTTCTGTATTTTTTTCAGACATTCAGCAAGGAAGCCCCTGCGCCCGATTTACGGCAAACGCCTGTCTGCCTGGAGGCATCCGACTCTGTTACTGCCGCTGTGCTTGAGAAGTTGGCCCGTTCGGTTTCCGAAAAGGTATGCTTTCTGAATTCTCAACAGCGTCAGACCCTGCATATCGGCGGCGTGTTCGTGAACAACTACGTGAATCTGATGTACACGGCGGCCTTTGAGCTGTTCGGCGAAAAAGGCATGGATTTTTCGTTGCTCCATCCGCTCATGGAACAGACCTTGCGCAAAGCCCTGCGGATGCCGCCCGCCCAAGCCCAGACAGGGCCCGCCGCACGGGGCGACGAAAAGGTGTTGCAAGAACACCTCCGGTATCTTTCGGAATCCCGTCAAGGCAAAAAATATTTGGAAGTGTATCGTTTGCTGATGCAGGCGATTCAAAACGGAAAACAATAGGAATCATGGCGAATTATAAGGAGAAACTGCCCAAAATCACCACCTTCATTTTCGACTACGACGGGGTGATGAGCGATGGAAAGATTTGGATGATAGACGAAGAAACCCAGGTGCGCAACGCCGATGTAAAAGACGGCTATGCCTTGCACCACGCGCTCAAGAAAGGCTACCGCGTGGCGGTGATTTCGGGAGGGAAAAGCCGCTCCATCCACGAAAGGATGCGCTACATAGGTGTTACGGACGTGTTTACGCAGGTGCGCTACAAAAAGGAAAAATACGAGGAATACTTGCGCCAGAACGGTATCACGCCCGAAGAGGTGCTTTACATGGGCGATGATATCCCCGATTACGAAGTGATGAAGATGAGCGCGGTGGGAGCGTGTCCTGCCGATGCAGCGGTGGAGATTCAGCAGGTGGCCGATTACATCTCCCACAAAAAAGGAGGGGAGGGCTGTGTGCGCGACGTCATTGAACAGGTGATGCGCGTGCGCGGAGATTGGTTCGACGAATCGAGCCTACATTGGTAAAATTTATCTTGTTGATTACAATATATTTACAAACAAAAACAGGCTCTATTTCCCGATAATTTCATTCTCATGCGTTTATAAAGCATGATGAATAAGAAAACAAGCAGGCTGTACACCCTGTTCTTACGGTTTCTCTATGACTTTGCCTTTACCAAAAGCGACAGGCGGGCAATAGGTGTATTGTTGGTGTTGATTGCCCTCACCGTGTTTTTGCGTGCCTATGGATTGGTGCGTCCTGCAAAAGAATGGTGGGTAAAACCCGAAATACAAGCGATACAAACAAATCCACCCGCCCGCAACGGCGAACAATCCACCCGGCAGGCCTACACACCGCCAGCCTATATGGTAAAAAAGCCTTTTTTGATTGACCTCAACACCGCAGATACGCTCGATCTGCAGGAGTTGCGCGGCATAGGTCCTTCTTACGCCCGCAAGATAGTCAGGTATCGCGAAAGACTGGGTGGTTTTGTGCAAGTGGAGCAATTGCGCGAAGTATGGGGAATAGATTCCCTGTTGCTTGAAAAGATCAAACCCTCGGTATATGTAAAAAATACTTCCCTACGCAAGATTCCGCTTAACGAAGCCGACCTGCGTACACTTAAACAGCATCCCTATCTGGATTATTATCAAGCAAAGGAAATCTATCTGCACCGTCAGAAATACGGGGCATTTTCCTCTTTGGAAGACCTCCTGAAAGTGAATCTCATGGATTCGGGTACTTTTCAAAGGTTACTGCCTTATGTGTACCTCGAACCATCCATGCCCGATTCGACTAATCCTCGTACACAAACAAGCGAATCAAAATCGAAGTAGGCACATATCCCGTTCCTTTATAAACGGTTTGCCGTATCCAGTTGTCGTATTCGTCGTATTCGTATTCCACATAATAGCGTTCCATTTTTCCAGAGTCATCGTTCATGGTAACGCCGTCCACCAAACCCTTTTCGTTGTAGTGGTAAGTTGTGCGCGAAAGCATTTTTTCGTTGGCTCCGAAAACCGTCTCCGAACGCTTTTTTCCCTCATCATCGTAATCATAACGCGTTTCACTCTGCCTAACACCTTTGGCATCCTGCCTTATCTCGCTTTCCAGCATACCCGAGATATCGTAGAAATACGCATACGAAAACATCTCCACTCCTTTGGCATCCAAATGCTTCATAGCGGAAATATTCCCTTTTTTATCGTGGACATAGGTTTCATAAGAAATCAACTTACTGGCATCCGTTCCATAAATCTTTGTTTCGTTCAGACTTTTCTTGTCTTTGGGACTGCCATATATATACTGCATGTAAGCCCGTATCAATTCTGCATCCCCTTTTCGGCGTATCAACGACAAAAGACCGTGAACGTTGTACTCCACTTCATATTTTTCCACCAGATTGCCTTTCAAATCGTATTCCCAATAAGTGGTGGGACGGCGTTCCCTATTGAAATTCACCACATACACCGACTCTATAGGTTCTCCTATCTCTACTTTGAATCCTTTATCTATGGGAGCGAAATATTTAAGCACCAGTTTGCCGGGATGTTTTTTTCCGGTAACGGCCACCAAATCGCTGGTGTATTGAGGAGGCAGAATGGCTTGAACCGAAGCAGACATCAACAGTCCCAAAAAGAATACGGCGATACGTGTTTTCATCAAATTGGAGTATTACGATTATGCACAAAGGTACATAAAAAAGGCGGCTCACTTTACATATAAGCCGCCTTTTTCTTTCCGTGCAATCCGATGCGTTTATCGTTTTATCACACGAACCGCCTTACTGCGGCCTGCGGAAGAGAGGCGGATAAGGTAAAGGCCGCTTCTTTCGGGCCTGAAGGTATGTACGCCGGGGGTGGCATTCTTGTGGAATACCAAATGACCGGTGGTTGTAAATATTTCGAGCAGGGCGGGTTCGGCTATTTCAATGTGGAATTCCGAAACCGTAGGATTCGGGTAAACCGACAGGGCGAGCGGTTGCAGGTCTTGTATCGCCGTGGTGTCGCCTCCGATAACGGTATCTGTCACGGTGCGGACAATAATCTTGCAATCGGCGGTGAAGCCGCCGTCCACGGTGCTTACGGTAATCGTGGTTTCACCTACAGAGAGGGCTTTCACCACGCCCGTTTCGCTCAC
>CAYTCD010000006.1:28278-31877 GCA_964436335.1 uncultured Bacteroidaceae bacterium | reverse complement strand
TTCACCACGCCCGTTTCGCTCACGCTCGCCACTTCCGCGTCCGAAGAAGCCCATGTGCAGGCTTTGTTCGTGGCGTTTTCGGGCAGCACGGTGGCAGTCAGGACAAGCGAGTCGCCTACCGTCAGTTCCTCTGCCGTCTTATCCAAGGTTACGCCCGTTACCAACACGCGCACCGTTACCGTACAAGTGTCGGCGAAACCGCCGTCCACCGTCTTGACAATGATTTTGGCTTCACCACCCGCCTTGGCCGTTACCGTGCCCATGGCACTGACGGTTGCCACGGTTTCGTTGGTGGATTCCCATGTGAGGTCCTTTCTCGTGGCGGTATCGGGCAACACTTGGGCCGTCAACATTCTTCCAGAGCCTCCCAAGGTCAACGCAAGGGTCTTGTTGCTGATGACAACGCCCGTTACCGGGTTCACGACAAGATTGGAAACCAAGACCACGCAGGTGTCGGCAAAGCCGCCGTCTTCGCTTTGGCCAATAATCAAAGCCTCGCCATTGCCCACAGGTTTTACCGAAGCCCCGTTATAGGTGGCGCTTACCGTTGCCACAGACTCGTCGGTAGAAATCCATGTAATGGTTTTATTGGATACAGCCGCAGGCGTGAACGTCACGGTCAACGACTTATTCTTGCCGTCCTCAATCCTGAGTGTGTCCGCACCAAGCTGTATGCCGGCCACATGCACGTCTTCCACCGTCACCACGCAGGTGTCGGTAAAATTGCCGTTCACGGTCCGCACAATCACCTTGGCCGTGCCGACACCTTGCGGATATACCCAACCGTAAGGGGAGGTAACCGTGGCAACGGTTTCATCGGTGCTTTCGAAAGTTACCGTGTTGATGCTGGCGTTGGAGGGCGTTACCGTTGCGGTGAGTCTGGAGTTAGTGCCATTATACACCAAAGCCAGCGTGTTCTGATTGAGGCTTACGCCTGTTACCGGTACGATATCCACCGTTACCTCTTGGCTTTCGGTGAAACTGCCTTCTTCGGTCGTGACGGTAATCGTGACGTTGCCGGGCATCACTGCCGTTACCTTACCCGTTTCGCTCACCGTGGCAATCGTTTCATCGGAAGAAGTCCAGCTTACGTTTTTGTTCGTGGCGTTTTGAGGAAGTACCGTCGCAGTCAGTTGCAGCCCGTTTTTGCCTACGGTGGTGCCCGAGGCGGCGATATTCACGCCCGTTACAGCCACCGGCACCGCTCTCACTTGGCAGGTTTGGGACAAACGTCCGTCTTTCGTGGATACCGTGATAACGGCTTCACCGGGAGCCACCGCCGTCACCACGCCCGTTTCGCTTACCGTGGCAATCGTTTCGTTAGAAGACGCCCACACCAAATCTTCCTGCGAACCGGCAGGCGCTATGGTTAGGGTCAGAGCCTCATCATCACCCACATTCATTTCAATTTCGCTTTGAGCAAGCGTGATGCCCGTGAGCGGCGTATATACGCTTACTTCGCACGTATCGGTAAACGCTCCCTCTTCCATTTCCACCACGATGTTGGCTTTTCCTGCCGCCAAACCTTTCACCACACCTAATGCATCGACAGTGGCCACCGCCGGGTTCGTGGAAACCCAGCTTACATTTTTGTCGGCATTCGTTGTCACCACACGGGGATGCAAGGCCAGCTCCTCGCCAATTTTGATTTTGGCGGTGGGTTGATTCAACGAAACACCCTTGCTGCCCAACGCCCAAAAGCCTCGGGAATCGTTCTTGTAATACATCATGCCATATTGGTCCATCACCATGGAATGCGTGCAATATTGAATCTTGGGCGCGTTCCATTTGTATTGAACAAGCGGTTCGGTATTGCCCTCGAAATCCCGGATGCAGACCAAACTGCCCTGCGCGTTGTTCAAACATACGTAGATATACACTTCGTGTCCGTTTTCTTCGGTGGCGAAAGCGGTGTTGACTACGGGCGTGGACTGCGAGATGCCACCCATATCCACGGTATAGATTTTCTCCAGCGTTTGGGCGTCGAACACATCGAAACCGCCGCCGCTGGTCATGGTGCCGGAAGTGGCGTAAACCCTGCCGTTATAGACGGTGGGCGTGGTGGTGGCCTGTCCTGCAATGTCGGTGGCTAATTTGGAAGCATCGTCGAAAGTGCCGTCGGCATTGATTTTTACCGAATAGATCTTTCGGGCTTCCTTGCCCGTAAAGAACAGCCGCTGCGTTTTTTCGTCGTAGGAAGTACCGCTGCGAATCGTGGAACCCGCCACATCGGGCGCTATTTCCCATTCATCCACCACCGCACCTGTAAGACGGTTGTAGGAACGCATCACACCATCGTCACCGCCCACAAAAATGCAGTCGCCCACAATGGAACCGCCGCTCCAATAGAAACCCGTGTTGGCCGACTGCCATACCGGTGTCTTGATTTCGTCTTCGGTTTCCGGATCATCGTCGGCGGTGGAAAGGCAATAGAATACCCCCGTTGCCGGGCTGCCGCCGTTCCAAGTGCCGGTATAGAGATAGCCGTCGTGATAAACGATAGGACAAAGCTGTTGGCCGCCCACTTCCACTTTCGACTGCCAGAGCGGCTTGAGCGTAACGGCATCGAAGGCTTGGTTGACCCCGCTGCCCAAGGTTACAAAAATCTTGCCGTCTCCATAGGCTATCATTGAGAAGAAACCGATGGAGCCTATCATATCGTGTTCGGCCACCAAAGAACCGTCGTGCAACGAAATCTTGAGAATTTTCTTGCCGGTGGTGTTATACATGTAGTCGCCCACCACAATAGGCTGTCCGCTGTATCCCGTAAAAGGATATTCCCATTTCACCGAAATCTGGTTTTCGGCCACGGCCAAAGGCAAATCCACAATCGACTGGTGTTCGGGATTCTTGTACATCTGCCCCCAATAGGCGTTTGCGTCCGTAGGTTCGGCCGCCGCCGTCACCGCTTGGTAAGGCATACGGGGCAAAGAACCTTCGGTGGTGTTGGTCAAGGAAGCGAAAGACCAGCCGTCCATGCAGCCGTCGGTGAGTTTGCGGGAAGACGCGCCCCAGTTGGAATACGAAAATTCTTCCGTCAAGGCGTCCTTTACCTGATACGACCAATATCCGTTGGTGTACCAGCCCGACCGCCACAGGGCGTTGGCATCCGAACACGTCCAATCGTCGTAGTTATACGCAGTGGTTGTCACAATGCCGTTGACCGGCTTGTAAGACGCAGGCTCGCCCTCAGCGGGAGTATATAGAAATTCCGTTTCGTAGGGAGAATGCGTGTTGTAGCCGAGGCCGGCAACCGTATTGCCGAGATTGGTTACATGAGTCAGGAGCGTGAAACGCGAATCGGCAGCGGCGATAGCGGAAATCATATCGTAGCCGGTGGCTTCGCCGTTCCAGCGGTAGCCCCAAACCAACGCATGGTCTAAGGCTTCATCGTGCCAATCCACCACCAAGGCCGCGCGGTTTGCGCCTTCTCCCACCCAAAACAGGATGTCGTCGAAAGAAAAGGTGTTTTCTTCCGTTGCGGTTTCGCGCGTGGAAAGGCTCTGCGCCATTGTTGTCGGGCGTACCAAATCGGGGCGTTCATGCCCCTGTACGCGAAAGGTCTCTTTCTGTGCGAAAGCTGCGGAAAGCATCAACAG
>CAYTCD010000006.1:0-28178 GCA_964436335.1 uncultured Bacteroidaceae bacterium | reverse complement strand
GGTTATCGTATCACGATTTTATGTATGGCTTTTTGGCCGTGGGTATCCGTGAGGTAGAAGACATAGATGCCCGGGCGCAAATCCGCCACCGAAATCCGCGCCTGTGCCGCGTAGGTGTGCAGAAGACGGCCCGTGAGGTCGTAAATCCTTAGCTGCGCATAGGCTCCGTCTATATAGACGCTTTCCGTGGCAGGATTCGGATAAATCCGCAGAGAAGACACACTCGGTTGTTCCACCGCCGTGGTATCGCCGGGCTCCGTCGGGTCGTTCTGCGCCTGCGGCGGAAAGATTATCATAGCGGGAAACCAATAGTTGTCTATCATTTCGTAAACGCCCAACACTTCGCCCGTATTGCTCAACCGGACCGTTTGGTAGGTCTGCTTGAGATTGTCCAAATAGAGCGAAACGTACATCTCGTCCGTTTGGGGATGAACGCGGAAACCCGCACCGCAGTAGATATACCAGCCGATGGACTGTGCATCGAAAAAATCGGAACATTCGCCCTTGTCGATGTCGTAGCATACGATTTGGCTGTTGGTGAACCAACCCTCGCTCTGCTTTTTCCAATACAGCTTGTTCTGTTGCATGGAGGCGCAGAACGCATCGGCCGTCCAGGCGTACCATGAATTGGGCAACCCGTAGCCTTGGGGCAGAAGAATCCTCGTAGTATCGAGGGTCTCGGGGTCGAACTTGAAAAAATAATCCACCGTGCTGCCACGCCCGTTTATCTCCGCCGCCACGCTGAGCCACAGGCTGCTGTCTTTGGCCTGCACGATAGAACCGAACCCGCGCTGCACGCCCCCCTCCATAGGAGCACCGATAACGCGCAGAACCGTGTCGCTTTCGGCATCTATCACCAACAGACCCTTTTTCTGATGAACCGCAAACACGCGGTCGCCCACCTTCAACATCATGCCGCACTGCGCGGAATAGAGCCCTCCGTTATCGCTACCCGTTCCGGCAATCATGCCACTTATCTGCAAGGTTTCGAGGTCGAACACATAAATGCCGTTGCTGGTGGAGATGTAGCCTTTCTGCGGGTTGACGCCCACAAAGGCGCGGCCATCGGCTATCGAATTTCCGTTGCCATCGGTGGCGATGTGGGGAAGCTGGGCGATGCACTTCATGGTCTTGGCATCGCAAACCGTTATCCTTCCGCCCCTTACCGAAGCGCCCATATCACGTTCCTGCTTGGATATGATATACATACGGCCTTCGTATATCGCCCCGTATTGGCTCGTGCAACCCAATTCCCTGCCCGGATTTTCCTTTTGGAACACCCGGTATTCCCATTCGCCGTTTGCGTGCAGGAAATTAATCGTGCTGTTCTGATGCCCGAACCAGTCTTCGTTGAGGATGAACACGCCTTGGGTGTAGTCCGCTTCCTGCGCCCGGAGAGGGCAGAGGCAGAGTGTAAAGGCAAGGCAAAGCCATGTTGATTTTTTCATGATCAGTTATCGCTTGATGTTTTTCTTTTGTTTTTCCACGTGCAGGTCTTCCGCCTTGGATAGTTCGGTGGAGGTTTCTCCCAGCCAACCGCAACTTTGGCTCACCCCCGTATAGACGCGTACAAAGTCTATGCAGGGCAGATGCACGGAATTTCCGTTTTCATCCACCGCCCAACCGATATCGAAACTCGATTTATCGGCCACTTCGTTGGGATGATTATCCACATAGCCCCAATCGTAGGCGTAGAGTACGTAATAGGAGCCGTTTCCGCTTTCATCCACGGCATTGTTTGCCAAAAGCGTCCCCTCGAAGCTCAACACCGATTCACTCACCCATTGCGGATAATAGCTTTGGCGGTGGTAGGCGTTGCGGGGCACATAGCCGGTTTTTCCCTCGCTGTCGGTAAAGCGGATATAGGCCGTGTCGGTAAGGGCGGAATTCTGCTCGTCGGGGTGTTCGTAGGCAATACGGTAATGATGCTTGGTTTGGGGCTTGCGGTATTCGCTGCCGGCCAACTCATACCAAGGGTCGTCGGGAATGCCGTTTTGGTTGCGGTCAAAGCTCACCATCACGATGCCCGGCTCGCTGCTGCCGCCCGAATCGGGATTGTCGGGATTGGGGTTTTCGGCAGAATAGAACGCATTGCCGTATATCTTGAAGTCGTATTGCCCCGGCACGTTCACCACGCTGTGGTCAAAGCCGAAGGTAACGTAACCGCCGTAGGCGCCCAACGAAATCATCACATCGTTGGTTCCCCCGATGGATTCCTCCGTTTTCTTGAGCATATCGGCGTAGGTATCGCCGTTTTCGTAGGCGGGCATCAGGTTCACGAACTGCCCCGGCGCAGGGCGGTATTCATATACCTTGCTGATGTAGGGGCTGTACGCCACTTCTTCTTCCCATACCGTAATCTTCAGCTCATGCGTGTAGGGGTTCTCCCTGTCTTCGATTTGCAGACGGAAACGGAACTCGCCTTGTGTGGCCGAACAGAAAATAAAATCGCGTTCTTCCGATACCACGCGCTCGTTTCCCGCACTGTCGAGAGAAGTCCATATATAGCGGCTTCCCGGAAATTCGGGATGCAGCACCAGGGCTTTCATGCGCGCCACCGCATAGGTGTCGTCTATGCCGAGGTTCACCATCGGTATCTCGGGGCGGCAGGCAACGAAAAGCATTGCCGCCAGAAGCCCTATGATTGCTTTATACGCCCTTGGTTTTACAACCGATATTTTTCTGTCTGTCATTTCTCAGTTCTGTTTGTATAAAAACGCCATGTGCGCGGGAATGTCGCCGGTGCGCACACTCCATTTTTTTCGCCCGTTCTTGCCGTAACAGTGCAACACGCCGCTCGACACATAGTTTTTGGCATCGGTAACGAAGATGTCTCCATTGTAGGGGTTTACCGCGATGCCGTAGGGTATCTTGATGTCTTTTTCGGTGCCGTCGGTAATGAAACTTGATGCCGACAAGGTTTTGGAAGCGATATTGAAAATGCCGTAGGAAACGTGGTTGCTTTCGGTCTGGCTGTTCCACGAAACGCCGTAGAAATAGAGCGAATCGCCGGCAATCACAAACTCCGAGCAAGGAATGGGAAAGGTGTCGGTTACCGCCATTTCTTTGGAGGTACTGTTTTTCCTCTCCAAGAGATGCAGGGCGGGGGGGAGCTGCCCGTAGTCGCCGCGTGAGCTGACCCAAAGCCGGTTATGGCGGTCTTTGCGCAAACGGTGCAGGTTGATGCCCACCGGAATTTTCTGCACCTGTTTCATGCCGTAGCGTTCCACCACCGATACCGTGTAGTCGTAGTCCGGCACGCGGTAGCCGCCCGAATTGGCCACGTAGATGTATTCGCCCAGAATATCCAGTTCATCGGGCTGGTAACCCACACTCACCTCACGGGTCACGGTGAGCGTGGCTGTATCCACTTCGAACACCGCGCCCAACTGGGCATTGGGGTTGATGGAAACAGGCCCCACGTAGGCCGAAACATAGGCTTTGCCGCGCGAAAAACGGATATAACGGCAGTTGGGAATGTCGATTTGCCCGATACGCACACAGGTGCGCGCATCCATTACCTCCACCTTGTGCGAGCAGTTGATGACCGCGTAGAGTTTGCTTCCGTAAATCTGAATGTCGTTGCCTACATCGCCCAACTCCTTGATAACGGTTGGATTGCGTTCGGCATAGAGATTGCGGATATAATAGCCGTTCACAAAATCCACATAGTCGATGGAAGCCTTGTTGCTGCCCATATTGCCCTCGTTGAGCAGATACATCCCGATGGGCTCGTTTGGCGCGAAAGAAGCCTCCGACCGCACAGGAACAGGCAGCAACTCGTATTCGGAAGGCACCACGATTTCGTCCTTGCGGCAGGCGTGGCAAAGAACTGCGAATGTCAGTACAACCGGTAGTATATGCTGGATCTTCATGCGGCTCAGTATTCAACGATGAATGAAACCCGGTAATTCCGCTTGGGCATGGGATAGTTGAGGATCACATCGTAATCCTGCGAAAGCAGATTGTTGATTTCTACCGTGGCTTTCAGTTTCACTTTTTTTACTTTCCAAGCGCCCGAAACCGAAAGGTCGTGCGTGTACCAGGGCTGGGTATAGTTATAGACGATGTTCTCCTGCTGGTTGTAACGTTTGCCCACATAGATGAAACTGTAGTTGAGCGCGTAGTTTTTCCAGCTGAGCATGCCCGTTACCGAGCCGCTGTTCCAGGGGATATAGGGAATTTGGTCGCCGTAGTAGGTGTCGGAAGGGTCGGTTACGTCGATGGCGGTCTGATAGGTGTATTGCAGTTTTCCCGTCAGCGACCATTCGTGCGGAAAACGCAGCGAGAACTGCGCCGAGGCATCCACGCCGTTTATCTTTACCTTGCCGAGGTTGAGCATCGTCCAACGGAACTGCTGCCCCTTGGGGTAGGCGATAATCTTGTCCTTGACGCGGTTGTAATAGTAGTCGGCCTTGATTTCAAAACGGTGGAAAATGCCTTTCTTCCGTTCTATCTCGTAGGCCACGCCCACATCGTGCTGCACGGCCAGTTCGGGCTTGAGATAGGCGTTTCCCATATCGGTATAGTAGAGGTCGTTGAAGGTGGGATAGCGGTAGGCCTGCTTATAAAAGGCGTTGAAGCTGAGGCCGATTTTTTTGAAAGGCTGATAGGAGAGGAATACCCCCGGTGTAAGCTTGTATTTTCGGGGCACTTTTTCCCGTCCGCGCGATTCTTCGTTGATGAATGTTCCCAAGACCGAAGCCTGTAATTTCACGTGGTCGAACAGGTTCATTGCCGTGGCCGCCGCCAGCCAATGGGAATTACGGCTCACATTCAGGTATTCTTCCAGTCCGTTCCATTGGCAGTCGTAGGCCAGCGAGGCATCCCACCACTTGAAGATTTCCACTTTGTTGGCAATCGAGGCATATACTTCGCGCTGCACGTAGATATTGTCCACGTGAATGAGCTTGTCGTCGTTGTTCACATAATGCGTGTAGTCGTAGGCGTATTTGGCGTTGAAACGTACCTGCCACCGCTCCCAAAAAATATCCTGCCATGATGCCTGCACAAAACTGTTCCTGTCCCAAAGCCGTTCTCCGCGCCGCCACACGTTGTTGACGATGGCGCCCGGCACGCCGCGTTCGGAATTGTAGTAATAGGCATGGAATTTCCAGAAACCGGTGTTGGAATAATAGTGTTGCAGGCCGCCTTCCACGCGTACGGCGTTGATGTCTCCGTTCTGCCGCACGGCGGTGGTGTCGTAGGCCACCTGCCCCGAGGGCGTGACGCGGCGGTAGCGGAACTTGTACTTGCCGTTGGAACTGAGCACCTCGGCGTTCATCGAAAGGCTGATTTTGTCATTCAGCTTGTATTCCATGAGCACCGAAGGATTTACCAGCGCAAAAGAACCGGCTTTCATGGCGGCCCGCAGGTGAAAATTCTTGCCATCCTCGAATTTGGGGCGGCGGCTGTTGAGGTAGATGCTGCCCGAAGAACCGAACTCGCGCGCGCTTTGCAGGATGTCGCTTTTCTGCCCGTTGTAGAGCGCGATTTCGTCGATGCTCTCTAACGAAAATTTGCCTAAGTCTATCTGACCGTTCTGGGCGTTCCCCAATTGGATGCCGTTGTAGTAAACGCCCATCTGATTGGTTCCCATGCTGCGGATATTCACGGTCTTGATGCCGCCCACGCCGCCGTAGTCTTTGATTTGAACCCCCGAGAAAAAGCGGATGGCATCGGCCACCGAAAGGCTGTTGAGCCGCTCCAGCACGGCACCGTCTAATTTCTGGGGTGCGATGATTTCTTTGGAAGGGGCTTTGATGACCACCTCGTCCAGATAATAATGCCGGCTGATGCTGTCGGGAGAGGGGGCGGCAAAAAGCGGACAAGAGGCGAAAAGCAATCCCGCCCAAAACAAGCAGCAAACCGCAGAGGTCTTTCGAGCCATTACAAAACCTTTACGCCGCAAGACAAGGTTTATCGGTATGCTGTACTACCGGCAAGAACCTGCCTGAGGCTGAAACCTTAAAATGTTTGTAAAAGCTTTTGACCCTATGAAAAGAGCGCGAAACGAAATGTCAGAACGACTTCCATCATGCATGTTCCAAAACCCCATAACCCCAGGGCCTTTAAAACGTCTCTTTTGGCTAGTCTCCTGACTTATCTCTCCCCCGGACGCCTTCCCATACCTTGAGTTCGGTACAGTGACCTATTGTCCGGCTTCAACAAGAATCACAGTAGAGGGTACTGTCACGGAATTTCACCGTGTTCCTAAATTATCGGCGCGGTATAGGGCTTCTGCCAAGAGAATCCTTTGCCGCCTTCCGACCAAAAAGCCGGTGCAAAGATAGGATAAATTTTTAATCGGGATTGACACCCTCTACCGCAACGTGCATCCCAAACCGGCTTGCAACGCAGACGATATTCTTTCCATCGTTTTTTCAATCTGCTTGTCGGTAAGCGTCTTTCCCTCGTCTTGCAGAATAAAGCTTACGGCATACGATTTTTTTCCTTCCGGCAGGTTCTTACCCTCATATACATCAAAGAGCGACACTTCGCGAAGCAAATTCTTTTCGTTTTTACGGGCGATTTCTTCGATTTGCGCAAACTTCACATTACTGTCAACCAAGAGCGCCAAGTCTCGGCGCACTTCCGGAAAACGGTTCACTTCCTTGTATTCGGGTGCTTTCTTAGGCATAGCCTTAAGTACGACATCCCAATTGAAATCGGCATGGAATACCGGAACCTTTATATCAAACAAAGCGCAAACAGAAGGTTTCACCTCACCGATTTTCACGGCTGGCTTACCGGCCATTTCCCATTGTAAGCCATAGGCAAAATAATCGTCCTGCAGTTCGGTGCAACGGATTTTTGCCATATTGATGCGCAACAGTCCACAGATTTTCTCCGCATACGATTTGAGCGCATAAAAATCGAAAGACCTGGGCGTGTGTTGCCATAATTCTTCATGATCGGCACCGCAAAGCCATAACCCCAAATGGTTTTCTTCCCTGAATTTCTCGGTAACGGATGCCGAAGCTTCCGCGCCGGAAACGGTGGCATAGGTTCTTCCAAACTCGTAGAAACGGATATTGGTCTGTTTATGGTGTAGATTATACACTATGCTCGAGAGTCCGCCAAAAAGAAGCACGGGACGCAAGATACTCATTTCCTTGCTGAGCGGATTAAGCATCCTCACCACGTTTTCGAGATGGAAGGTTTCGATATGGGTCTCCGCACAAAGCGAATTGTTCATGATTTCATCGAATCCATTATGGCTCAGAAATTCAGAAACATGCGTTACTGTCCGCTCCGGTTCCGCACTCTTTTGGAGGCGCATGCCGTAAGTGATACGGTTGCCCGATTCGATACGGTTATAACCGTAAATGCGCAAAAATTCTTCCACCACATCGGCCGGCCGCGTAACATCGGGTTTATTGAGCGGTACACGTACCTTGAATCGGGTCTGGGCCGGTTGAGAAGCCGGGATCATCTCCACTTCCATTTCGAGTGATTCCAACACCCGTTTCACTTCTTCTCCCGTTATTTCCTCTCCTACCAGACGGTTCAGGTAGTCCAAGCAGAATTCCACCTCCGGCCGGACTATCGGAGATGGATAAATATCAATGATTTCCGAAGCGGTTTCTCCTCCGGAAACTTCGGCCAACAAAAGGGCCGCCCGTTTAAGCGCATAAAGACATATATCCGGATCCGCCCCCCTTTCGTAACGAAACGAGGCATCGGTATTCAAACCATGTTCCCGCGCCGTTTTACGGATACTTACAGGATTGAAATAAGCACTCTCCAAAAACACATCGGTAGTGCTGTCCGAAACCCCCGCATCCGCACCTCCAAAAACACCTGCTATACACATCGGTTCGCTTTCATTGCAAATCATAAGGTTCTGCAAACCAAGCTTACGCTCCACGCCATCGAGTGTAACCATTCTTTCGCCTTCCCGCGCCCGGCGCACCACAATTCTGTTGCCCTTTATCTTGGCTATGTCGAAAGCATGCATCGGCTGGCCCATTTCCATGAGGATAAAGTTGGTTACGTCAACCACATTGTTTATCGGACGCAATCCCACACTTGCAAGCCGTTTCTGAAGCCACTCGGGCGAAGGCTGCACCTTGACTCCCTTTATGCAAAGCCCTGCATAACGTGGACAGTTTTCCTTATCCTGCACATCTACGGTTATCTGCAGGCCATGTCCGGAACGAAATTCGCTTACCGAAGGATATTTGACAGCAAGCGCACGGTTATTCCGTATATTCTCGAGCGCCACCAAATCGCGCACCACGCCTATATGCGAAGTGGCATCTGAACGGTTGGGCGTAAGCCCTATTTCAAATACCGTTTCGCTCTGCAATTTAAAATATTCAGCGGCAGGCATCCCCACCGGTGTATCTTCGGGAAGCACCATGATGCCTTCATGTCTTGTACCCACGCCGATTTCATCTTCGGCACAGATCATGCCGTATGAATCCTTGCCCCTCAGTTTGGATTTCTTGATGGTGAAACTTTCCTCTCCATCGTAGAGTACCGTACCCACAGTGGCTACCACTACTTTCTGCCCTGCGGCCACATTGGCCGCACCGCACACAATGGGAAGCGGTTCTTCCTGCCCCACATCCACAGTGGTGAGATGAAGATGGTCCGAATCCGGATGCGGTTCACAGGTAAGCACTTTGCCTGTTACAATGCCTTTCAGTCCACCGCGAATGCTTTCCACCTCCTCCACCGCATCGATTTCCAGACCGCAATCGGTGAGCAAACTGGAAACTTCCTCCACACTCAAATCAAAATCAGCATACTGCCGTAACCAACCATAAGCAACTTTCATCTTCGTAGGTTTTTCGTCGTTTTCGCCCGACCTTGGTCGAAAACCAACAAAGTTAATCATTTTTCAGGCCAACAAAAAAGCCGGGTGGAGTTTCCACCCGGCTTTTTGCCTCTTCAGAGAAAATCGGCGGTTAGCGAACCACCACTTTAAACAGACGGGTTTCCTTACCCGAAACGAATTTAACCATATACATACCGCGGGCACGGTTCAGGTTAAAGACATAGGTACCGGCACCCGGAATCATGGTCTGTTGCAACCTCTGTCCGGTCAAAGTGTAAACTTCGGCCACACCGGCAACTTCGGTATTCAGATAGAACATACCGTTGTTG
Organism: uncultured Bacteroidaceae bacterium; assembly: GCA_964436335.1. GTDB lineage: Bacteria > Bacteroidota > Bacteroidia > Bacteroidales > P3 > Pullibacteroides. Next base: position 19,064 of record CAYTCD010000006.1, on the reverse strand, counting down.
GGATTGGGATAGATACGGGTCTGCGCCATCAGCGAAACCTCTTCCACACCGACAGTCTGTACCGTAAAGTTTACCGTAGCCTTTTCAGATTCGCTGGTTTCATATACAGCCACCACAGCGGCGGTATAGTTTCCGGCGGCCAAATCGGTAAAGGTATAGGTTTTTTCCGTCAGATTTTCGGCTTTGAGTTCTTCACCCAGATAAACCTTGTAAGCCTTAGGCGCAAAGCCTTCGGGCATATCCCAGGTAAGAACCGCCATGTTTTCTTCTACGGTCGCATTCAGGTTAATCGGTTTGGCTTCGGCTACAATCGTTACCGTTTCTTCTACCAAACGGGATTCGCCACTGGCGTAGATGGCCTTCACCCCTACTTTGTGTTCGCCCATAGAAAGGCCTTCGAAGGTATAGGTAAGTTCATCCACTTGGGCTTCCTTAACCATAGCACCGTCCAAATACAGTTTGTATCCGGTAGGATTGGCAGGCGCATCAAGATAGTAAGCCAAATCGTCCACCAAGAATATGAAAGCATCGTCAGAAGTACAGCGGATACCCACATATTTGGCGTCTTCGGGAATCTCAACAACAGCAGCCGTCCAATTGGTAACAGTAACGGAGGGATAAGCCTTAAGGCTCTTGAACGCGCTCAAATCGGAGGTGGTGGAAGAATAAACCACTTCAAAAGCTTCGGGATAGTTGGCAGAGTAAGCCTTGTAGCTGAAATGGAATTCTCCACCACCCTTGCCTACAGGACGAATCAGATAGTCGTTGTTCTTTTCCTCAGCATAGAAGGCCGCGAACATCTTGCTACCCGAAGATGCCGGCAGGTTCATAGCCGGTTGGGTCTTGGAGGGATTGAACACAATCCAGCTCTGCGGTGCGGTGGAATTGGTCCACGTTACACTCTCTATACCGCCCTTTCTAACCGGTTCACTCAAAATATAGTCGCCGATATTTTCGATGGCGAAGTCGGTGTAGGATTCCACATCGTCTTCCCAGTTATTGAGATTTAAACCCCAATTCATAACGACAGACAATCCTTCCACCTCAGCGGACACAATAACCGGATCCACCTTGACTTCTTGAAGCGCGATGTCTATAACGATATCGTCAGTCAGGTCGAATTTATCAAGGACACCGGTATGGTAAGGCAATTCCACACTATAGGTATATTCATCCCTCCATACCAGATCAAAGACAACCTCGCCATTTTCACCGGCAACGGCCGAAAGGAAATTGTTGCGCTCCTTGCCCAACATGGCCACTTCCGCACCTTTTGCCGATCCGGCATCGGAAGTGATGACGAACTTAACCTGCCATTTCATATCCTTGTTAAGTATATTGGTGCTGACAGGTTTCGATTCATTATCCTCATACCAATCGGTGGTTACCGCATACACGTATTGACCAAATTCCAATTCAGCCCAATCCTGATCGGTATAGGTGAGGCTTGCGATCGGATTTTCGGTAAGGAGTTCGAAGTCTTCGAAATCGGCTTCGGCTTGACCACGGTAAACCTTGTAACCGTTGGCCGCATCGTAAAGCGTGTTGGCGTCTGCCGCATTAAGCGAAACCAATACGCTTGCCGCACCTGAAGTGAATACCTCCGAAATCATGTACCATTTTCCTTGGAGATATATCAGATTGCTCTTTCCTGCCGCCGCCGTAGTATTCGTGGCAGCGCAGGCATAACCCTGATTGTCGCTTTCAGCCACTTCCACAATCAACCACAATTGACGGGAGAAATCGAGTTCTTCATTGATATTCACATTCGTAAAATACCATTCGCCTTCTATCAGCTCGGCCTTATCGATTTCCTTGCGGAAAATCTCGTGCGTGGTATCGTAGGCCAACACCAAAGAGTAATCAGCCGTTTCGGAACCGGGTACAAAGCCTATCTGCAACGCCTTGGGTGCCTCCATCTTGTAGGCATTCAAATCGGCAGGCAGAAAACGCTGCGCGTATTTAAAAGCCTCAGATTGATTCACCGTCAGACGACGGGCCATCATTCCACCCTTTGTCCAACTGATTTCTCCGGAAACAGCCGGTTTTGTCCAGCTTACAACCATTTCGCCGTCTTCGTTCACATTAGCCGCAACCGAAGTTACAGGCACAGGAACATAGTCCATCGTTACATCGGCCAAGGTGCTGTCTTTTTCACCCAATCCCAATTGCATCCTATAGGTTCTCATACCGGTCTTTTCAAATACAAGTTCGTATTCGGAAGAACCATAAATGCTTGCAATCTCAAATGTTCCGTTGTCTTGCGTAATGGTTTCGGTGGCAAATACACCGTCGTCGGCCTTAACCGAAACACCGGCCATAGGCTTACCGCCCTTGTCTATCACCTTTCCTTCTACCTTATAGGGTTGCGCTCTTTCTATAAGAATTTCTATCTCAATAGGAGAGGCTGTTTCCGCATCGATATCCAATGTCCGAGGCGTGCTGACAATATAGCCGACCTTGCGGGCCACTACCAAAAACTCGCCATCGGGCATATATTCGAATGTCGCCACACCGTTTTCGTCCGTCAGCACGGTAACATCCATATTCTTGCCTCCATCGGCTTCCGGATTCTTGTAGATACGTACACCTACGCCGGATACAGCTACCGCAGGAGCGTCCTCATCTTCAGGATTCTGCCACTTCACCGTAATTTCAACCGACTTGAGCGCCGAATTGGCCACAGCCACCATCGGAATCGGTGTGTTAGCCACATATCCTGTATAATCGTTGAAGTTCACCGTATCCATGTTGATATTGGTACGTGCGCTTGACAGATACTTGAGCGACATGTTTTCGGTCGTAGCACCGGTATAAGGAACGGCGGCAAAAGTGGCGGGACCTTGCAAAGGTTTTACAAAAGTGATTGCCAAATTGTCTTCGCCGTTATAGTAGAAACCTTTCAAAGGCAACTTCAAGGTGTTTTCACCTGCCTTAAAACGCAAGGTATCGGCAAACACTTCGGTAAGTTTTTCCCTTTCGATAAAATCATTCTCGATACCACTATACGTAGATGTGCCGGCAAAACCATCCTGTTTGGTGATTCCCATGTAAATCTTGGTGTATTGCTTGGCCTCACCGGTAGTGGGAGCTGTAGCGAACAGCAAGAGGGTATCGATATACATGGCTTTGCCCGAAGCGGGATAGATAGCTTGAGAGAAGCCCGAATTGGTGGCGGTGGTGCTAGTATAGAAAGCTCTGTTGGAGACCATCGTGGTTCCACCGGGTGCCACATTCCAATAAGTGGCGTTTTCATCCATACCGCTCAAGGTATAGGCTTTCTGCGTAAGCGTCTTTTCCTTGTCGTTGGTCATAACCAAATTCAGCATATGCAGGCCCTTGGTCAAACCGGTAAGTGTACAAGTGGTTTCAGAACCCGAATACAGGCTGGTTTCACCCTCCTTGATTGTGTAGGTAACCGTTCCCACATAACCGCCATTCGAACCTACCGTCTGCGCCCAACTCAATACGGTAGAACCATCTGTCTTGACATCGGAAGTTATGGTTACAGAAGTAAGGTTATCGGGACCAATCCAAGGACTTATCAATAGATAGCCATCGGCATCCTCATATCTCGAATAGTTTACAGAAGCCCCGTTTTCGTTGTAAAGTTTGGCGCGGAAACAATACTTACCGGCCTGAGGCACTTCAGCCTCGAGATTGAGCGTCGCCCCCGGAGTAAGCCCCGTCTTTACCACATTGGCGGGAATTAGGCTAAATGTTACATTCTGACCGGAGACCGTACCACAATAAAACTCAATGCTGTCGATACCCGACAAGGTTTCATCCCCCATTGTTTTTGTGGGCAAGGTCATATTGACAATGGCTTTCAAGGAGCCATCAGTGGCGGCGGTAACATTGTTAAAAACAGCATATCCCGGTACATCGGGAGAAATAACTTCCCTTATCTCGATATCATCGATATACATCGGATTTTCATCGTCTTCCGAACCAATCGTCACCGTCATCTGACCTGTGGCATCCGCTGCATAAAGGGCCTCGAACTTCAACCAACCGTCTCCGGCTTGTATGTCCTGATAACCGATCATTTGTCCATCCACATATACGTCCACACAGTTGACGGAAGCAGTTTTGTAATAGAAGGAAACCCTATATCCTGCTCCTTGCCTTACCGCAAGGGCTTCGATATTCAAGGCCGGGTCTTGTCCTTGTGTTCCATAGTAATCGCCGGTAAGCTGATAGCTGTAAGTGCCTGTACGGGCATCATCCGTGGTGCGGCCACAGCCCTCGGTTTGGTCGGTTCCATTGATAAGCGTGATGTTTTCCATCTTGCCGCTTTCATCTTCCTCAAAGCCGTTCGTATAGGGCAACACGATGTTGAGCAAACGCACATCGGCCATAGTGGGCGCAGAGTATTTGCCCGCCTTGTTGCTTATCCGGAAGAGATAGGTAAGTGTGCCCTCGGTTTCGGTAACGGGGATAGTTTCGGTGTATTTCTGCCCGGGAACAATATTTTCCACTGTCTTGGTCAAAACCGGCGTTTCTCCATCCAACTTATAGATTTGAGCGGTGCCCAATTCAACGGGGTCTCCGTTGATGGTAAGGGTCGGTGCGGTGAACCGTGCGATAACATCCGTACCGTCGTAGGCAAGACTCAGATTGGTGGCTTCGGGATTTTCATCCACATAAAAAACGGAAGCCATTCCTTTAAGTTGAATCAAACTTCCCAATTGAACGGATGTATCTTTTTTCGACGGATCCCATACCGACATATATGCCGCCGCACCGTTTGCCGCTATGTTGGCCCAATATACCTTGTCGCTGCGGTAATCCCATGCCGCAGACTGAGCATAGGTGTCGGTAGGTTGCCGGGTATCTCCCACTTCTTCCAACGAATAGGTTTCACCTTCTTTCTTTACGGTATAAACCTTGCCGTCTGTGCAAAAGATATAAAACTTGCCGGTTTTGTCGATAGCCATGGAAACCGGTATATTTTCCGTGGAAATTTCAATCGAAAAAGATTCTTCAAAAACTGCCGTGCCCTTATCGGCCGAATAAAATTTAATCCCCGTGATGGCACTGTAACTAGAGTTATATTCATTCAGTAAACAATAAACCTTATTGGAAGAATAGTCATACGCACAAGCATCTGAGAGCATTCCCCCCTGGTCTCCGCTCAGATAGGCCGAGGTGAGCTGCTTTGCCTCTCTTGTCAGCGGATCGTAAGTAAAATAGCCTGATAGCGAATTTCCCGCTGCCCACAGTCCTTCATAAGTGGAGCCATTCCATGTACCCCAATGCGGATGCAGTCTTGTGCCACTGTTTGTATAAGGAAAACCACAAGTCGCAAGTCCTGTCCTCACACCATCAACATAAGTGGCTTTCACCATGTCGTTGTTGTTGGCACTTCCTCCAACAAACACATGCGTAAGCCCGCTCGCCATACCTTCCTTAGGAGCAGCGGCAAAGGCCTGACGCATATAGTCCTCTACCATCTCCAATTTCTGTTCTTCAGTAAACACCTGGTTACCGAAGTCTGCCTGGATTTTTTTCGGAAGTTTTTGTGCCTTTACGGCCGGTACGTCCTTCTGCAGTTTTTGCACTTCAAGCGTTGCCAAATCATTGGCCACCGTTATGCGCTGATGCAATACCGGTAAGACTTTGTCTAACCTTACATCCGTACCGTTGCTTTCGGCAACCGGATTTTTGAGTTGCTGGGCCCCAACCGGGTTTAACCACAGCATTGCGCAAAACAGTATCGCGCAAAATTTAGATGTTCGTTTCATTTTGTAATTTTTTAATCGAACACTCCGTGAATTATATGTACGGTTCTTAAGAACCGCTTGTCTTTATCTGTGCTGCCAGTATTTCCTTTTTGTAAAAACTCCGTTTTTTAAAGTATTGCTTGGAGTGTAAAGATAATCAAAAACTTTTAAACGAAAAAAATATTGAGAAGGATGGAAATCATTTAATCACCCGGAAATCGCAACCGTGAATCAATTGAAAATTTTCACGTATATTCGCACTATTAACTGCGGATTTTTCGGTAAAATCCGCAATACAACTGCGGATTTTTCAGTAAAATCCGCAGTTAAATACGATCAGAAATTACATAATAATATGTATAATAGATTTTTGAAAATAGAAAACAAATTAGATGAAGCAATGTTTCTATTTGGCGCTCGCCAAGTAGGAAAATCCACACTTTTGGAGCAACGTTTTCCTAATGCGGTTTATTTTGATTTACTCCAGCCTGAACTTCGTCAAAGACTTCAGAAACAACCGGCCTTATTTGGTGAGATGCTGGAAAGATATCCGGCAAAGACATTGGTGATAGTGGATGAAATTCAAAAAGTTCCCGAGTTGTTGGATGAAATCCATTCGCTGATGGTAAAAAAAGGACTATACTTTATCCTTAGCGGTTCCAGTGCAAGAAAAATCAAGCGGTCGGGCGCGAATACGCTCGGCGGTCGTGCCGTACCCGAAACATTATATCCTCTCGTCAGTGCGGAAATTCCGGATTTCGATTTGTCTAAAGCTTTGCAAAACGGCATGATTCCAAGGCATTACATGACACAAGACGCCAATAAAAGAATCAAAGCCTATGTGGAACTATACCTGAAAGAGGAAATCCGCGAAGAAGCCATGCTGAGAGGCGTTGCCGCTTTCGGCCGTTTTATGGAAGTAGCCGCCATTTCAGACGGAGAAATCATCAACTACGAAAACATAGCTTCCGATTGCGGCGTATCGGCAAACACCATAAAATCCTATTTCCAGATCTTATACGATACGCTTATCGGCTACGAGGTTCCCGCCTTTCAAAAAACCGTTAAACGTAAGCTTTTTCATGCTCCGAAATTCTACTATTTTGATGTAGGTATCGCCAATTATTTAACGGGGCGGCATCATATCCAACCCGGTTCGCCCGAATATGGCCATGCTTTTGAACACTTTGTTATACAAGAACTCATTGCCTATATAGGATACAGCGGTTCGCCGGATAAACTGTCTTATTGGCGAACCTACTCCGGCATGGAAGTGGATGCCGTTTTGGGAAATGCGAAAGTGGCCATCGAAATCAAGTCGGCAACAGAAATCAAACCGCGCCATCAAACAGGACTCAAGCGTTTTTTGGAAGAACATCCGCAAAGCAGACCCATTATCGTTTCGCTGGATAAATTAAGCCGCAAATCCGGCAACATCGAAATCCTTTATATCATGGATTTCTTAAAGATGCTCTGGAACGGCGATATCATCTAAAAGAGCAACCATCTGATAAAGAAAATGCTAAAAAGGTCTGCGGAATTTCCGCAGACCTTTTTAGCATTTGGGATGATAGTATGCAAAGCGCAAGCCGCAATGAAAAGCAACCATCATCCTTATCAGAAAAAAAGCGTTTTGGATGGTGGGATGCGAGGCGCGGGCTGAAGGGATGTGAGGGAGCGTACTCAAGTACGTGACCGAACAGCCCGAAGACCGCAACGAAGCAGACCGCCGTCCAAAACGCTTTTTTTACACGCTTGCTTTTATGAACTCGCGATTAAGCTTGGCAATATGCAAAATCTTAATCCCCTTAGGACACTCCGCCTCGCAGGCCCCCGTATTGGTGCAGTTGCCGAAGCCGAGTTCGTCCATCTTGGCGATCATCTTCTTGACCCTTTCGGCGGCTTCCACCTTGCCTTGGGGCAGATGCGCAAGGTGCGAAACCTTGGCGGAAACGAACAACATGGCCGAAGCGTTCTTGCAGGCCGCCACACATGCACCGCAACCGATGCAGGCAGCCGCATCCATAGCCGTGTCGGCATCCTTCTTGCGCACGGGAATGGCGTTGCCGTCGGGCACACCGCCCGTGGTGGCGGAAATAAAGCCGCCGGCCTGGATAATCTTGTCGAAGGCCTGGCGATCCACGGTAAGGTCTGTGATAACGGGGAAAGCCGCGCTGCGCCACGGTTCGATATAAAACGTATCGCCGTCCTTGAACTTGCGCATGTGCAACTGGCAACTGGTGATCTGGCTGTCGGGGCCGTGCGGATGCCCGTTGATGTAGAGACTGCACATACCGCAGATACCCTCGCGGCAATCGTGGTCGAAGCAAACGGGTTCCTTGCCTTCCGACACGAGGTTTTCGTTCAAAATGTCCAACATTTCCAAAAAGGAACAATCGGACGAGATATTGCTTATGGGATAGGTTTCAAAACGTCCTTTTGCCTTGGGACCGCTCTGACGCCATACTTTTAATGTAAAGTTCATTGCTTTTCGTGTTTAGTTTTTGTAATTGCGCACCGCCACCTTGATGTTTTCGTATTCCAAAGGCTCGATGTGGCGTTCGGGTTCGGCTTCCTCGCCCTTGTATTCCCAAGCCGAAACGTGCATGAATTTTTCATCGTCGCGCTTGGCTTCGCCTTCGGGCGTCTGATGTTCTTCGCGGAAGTGACCGCCGCAGGATTCCTCACGCAGCAAAGCATCCTTGGCCATGAGTTCGCCCAATTCCAGAAAATCGGCAAGGCGCAGGGCCTTTTCCAGTTCGGGATTCATTTCGTTGGCGGCACCCACCACCTTGAGGTCGCGCCAGAATTCGGCACGCAAGGCCTTGATTTCGCCGATGGCCCATTCGAGGCTCTTGGCGGTACGTCCCATGCCGACGCCTTCCCACATGATATGACCCAAACGTTTGTGGAAAGTATCGGGAGAAGTCTTTCCCTTGATGTTGCACAAACGGTTTATCTGTTCTTTCACCGCTTTTTCCGCCATCTCGAATTCGGGCAGGTCGGTAGGAACAGGACCATCGGAAATATGCGAGGAAAGGAAGTTCTGCAGGGTGTAGGGAATCACGAAATAACCGTCGGAAAGCCCCTGCATCAAGGCCGAAGCACCCAGACGGTTGGCACCGTGGTCGGAGAAGTTGGCTTCGCCCAAGGCGAACAGGCCCGGCAACGTGGTCTGCAATTCGTAATCGACCCAAAGACCGCCCATCGTGTAGTGAACCGCCGGATAAATCATCATCGGGGTTTCGTAGGGGTTCTGGTCGGTAATCTTCTGATACATCTGGAACAGGTTGCCGTAGCGTTCCTCGATTTTCTTCCTGCCCAGGCGTTCGATGGCGCTCTTGAAATCGAGGAACACCGCCAGACCCGTTTCGTTTACGCCAAAACCGGCATCGCAACGTTCTTTGGCGGCACGGGAAGCCACGTCACGCGGCACCAGGTTTCCGAAAGCCGGATAACGGCGTTCCAAGTAGTAGTCGCGCTTTTCTTCGGGAATATCCACGGGGCGGATTTCGCCTTTGCGGAGTTTTTCCACGTCTTCTTTTTCTTTGGGAACCCAGATACGGCCATCGTTACGCAGACTTTCGCTCATCAGCGTGAGCTTGCTCTGATAATCGCCGTGAACGGGAATACAGGTGGGGTGAATCTGCGTAAAACAGGGATTGGCGAAACAAGCACCTTTCTTATAGGCTTTCCAAGCCGCGCTGCCGTTGCTGTTCATGGCGTTGGTGCTCAAGAAATACACGTTTCCGTAGCCGCCCGTGCAAAGCAATACGGCGTGTGCCGAATAACGTTCAATTTCACCACTCACCAAATTCCGGCAGATGATACCGCAGGCGTGGCCGTCTTTCACCACCACGTCCATCATTTCGCGGCGGGCGTACATCTTTACGCTGCCTTTTGCTATCTCGTTGCTCAAAGCACCGTAGGCACCGATCAGCAACTGCTGTCCGGTCTGACCGCGGGCGTAGAAAGTACGCGAAACCTGCGCGCCGCCGAAAGAACGGTTGTCGAGATAACCGGCATAGTCGCGGGCAAAAGGCACGCCCTGCGCCACACACTGGTCAATGATATCGTTGCTCACTTCCGCCAGACGATATACGTTGGCTTCGCGGGCTCGGTAGTCGCCTCCCTTGATGGTATCGTAGAAAAGACGGTAGATGCTGTCGCCGTCGTTCTGATAGTTCTTGGCCGCATTGATACCGCCCTGCGCGGCGATGGAGTGCGCCCGGCGGGGACTGTCGGAAATGCAGAATATCTTTACATTGAAACCCAACGCGCCCAAAGAAGCGGCCGCCGAAGCCCCGGCAAGGCCGGTTCCCACCACAATCACATCGAGCTTGCGTTTGTTGGCGGGGTTCACCAAATGCTGTTCAGCCTTATATTTAGTCCACTTCTGCGCCAACGGCCCGGAAGGAACCTTGGAATCTAACTTGTTCATATATCGTGTGTGTTTTTTACGTTAATAAAGGATATTCAAACCTATCGCCACCGCCCAGAACATGAGCACCACCACTACGGCATATACCGCGCCGATGCATTTCAACGGCTTGTCGTAACACGGTCCATTAAGCCCGAGTGTATGGAGTGCAGAAGGGAAGGCATGAATAAGATGGATGCCCAAGATCAAAATCAACACCAGATAAGTCAGCAGATAAGCCGTGTTGTTGAACAGATCTATCGCCATCGTGTAGAAATCCGGTTCATAATCGGAAAATTCAGGCCCGAACACCGTTTCCAATTCTTCCCGGGTAATATTGCCGGCCACGTCTTTAAACGTACCTGTCTCCGTATCGCGGAACATTTCGATAAGGCGTTCCTGATTCTGCTGCACATACACCGGATCCGCGTTCTGCACCGCATCGATTTCAACCAGATATTTGCCCGGAACGATGTCCATCTTGACAAAATAGAAATTGAGCAGGTGCAACACCAAGAAAATGGCCACCAGAATACCGGTGTATATCATAAACTTGGAGCCGGGTGCAGTAGCCGATTTATTGGAAACCTTGTATCTTACCGGACGTGCCCGCCAGTTCTGTACCTGAAGAACCACCGCCAACACAATGTGTAGAATAAAAACGGCAAACAAAATAACCTCGAATATCTTTACAATGTAGTTGGTTCCCATAAAATGAGCGGCCGCCCTGAACCATTCGCCCCCATCGGCACGCAACAGACAGAGATTGATGCCAGCGTGCACCAACAGGAAAATCATCAGAAAGGCACCCAAAATCGCCAAGGTAATCTTTTGCGTTACCGAAGCGAATCTTCTAAAATGCAACATATCGGTTTAGTTTTTTATTTCTTAAAAAAGGCTGCCGATTATCGGAGCTCATCCGACAACCGGCAAAACCTGTACAAAGATACAAAAAGTCGAGTGTAAGCAAATTTATTTGGCAATCACAAATTTCGCCGTCTGGCGTCCGCTACGGGCCGCATCAAACACCAGCACATACACCCCTGCGGGTAATCCAGCCACACCGAAAGAGGCCGTTCCTGTTCCGGCATCCACATGCCAATCTGAAGCAAGGGTCTTGATTTTCTGTCCCATCGCATTTACCACATACAGATTGCCCGACAGTGGTTCGACCGCATTGAAACGTACCTCCATCATACCGGCCGAAGTCCGGATTACCTGCATCAACGGGGTATTTCCGCCCTGCAAGGTTTCTTTTTCGTTGGCAACTCCAACGGGGGCATGCGTGCCTATCGGAAGCCTGATATCGTCCAGCCAGACCTTATCTTCGCCCTTGGTTTCCGAAGCATCTTTTTCATAAGTCCAAGTTAAGGTATGTACACCTTCCTGCACTGTAAACTCGGCATACTTCCATTCCGTGGACACACCTGCCCAACGACCCTTACGTACGCCATCGATATAGAAAACCAGAAAATCCCCCAAGGTGTTGTTTACCGATTCGCTGGAAGTATAATAATGGAAACCCACCTTGTCTTCCATCGGAACATCCACTTCTATCTGCAAGGTACTTGTCTGGTTGTGGTCGATAGTTGCACTAGCTACACTGTAAACACCCTGGTGGGCACGGCTGTTGTCGAGTGTCCAATCTGTGCTCCGATTCCAATCCACAAACGAGAAATCGCCGCTTTCAAAGGTTTCCACCACCGGCGCGATATACGACTGAACCTTGTCGGTCATGCGGCGGCCTTTCGATTCAAACTCGAATACAATATCATAAACCGCATAATAAACACCCGGTTCAGCCTTAGCGCTATATTCAAAATAAATGGTCTTTCTTTCCTTGCTGATCATCGTTCCCAAATCGAATACCGTATCGGGCATATTGAGGTAGGTTGCCGGCGAGGTTATCCGTAACTTCACTTCTTCTGCCGTTATATAATCCGGGTTGACAAAAGTAACCAACGCCTTTACGGTTTCACCATTGTCGATTACCCCATTGGAATTACCGCTTTGGGTATCATCGATAACAAAATTCCACACCTGCAGTTCGGGTGCTTCGGCCGAAAGCGAGAACAAGCGTGTGCAGACATTGTCGTCATCTCCGTCCAACACCATTTCCGCCATATAACTTACCCTATAACGGTTGGGAACATTTTGGCTGATATTGAGCGTGAATTCGTGCGCCAACGTTTTTTCTTCTCCCGGCTGTACCGTTTCCGAAAGCGTATAAAGGGCATCACCAACCGTCAGATATTCGTCTTGGCTCACCAACCGCACTTCGGTGTTCTCAATAGCCTTGGTTCCCACGTTGCGAATCTTGCAACGCATCGTATAGCTTTCTCCATACATAACTTTCGTTATCGGATTTCCGGCGGCATCCAACACTTGCTGATCGGAAACAACCATATACTTTTCAGTAGGAACCATCACGTCCACCTGTCCGTGGAAAGGAATGTAGTTTTGCGCGGCAACGGTAAGGTTTATCATTCCCGGTTCGTCCAACCCGGAAACAGCCAATTCGGCCAACCCGTCTTTTCCGGCAATGGCAAAACCGAATACAACGCCGTCTTTACTCAAGGTTACACGTGCATATGGCACAGTGTTGACACGAAACGAAGTTTCTCCGAGAACAATGGTAGAAACATAATCCACCTCAAGTTTTTCCGGACGATGCATATACGGCATATACGAAGGATCTCCGAACACGTGATAAACCTGCCAATAGTATTCTTCCAATCCACGATTGGCACGTTCCACCTCCATATTACCCGCATAAACAATATCATAGGCTGTCAACGCCCAATCCTCATAAGGTTCTCCATGCGTATGGTAAAGCACATCGGTTGAACCCGTACCGGAAGTTTCGTATGTATAAACCTTACTCCCTGATAACTGTGAAACATACCCTACCGACCAATATACATCCTGATCAAAATAAGTGCTGTTTGAACCGCCGATATAAACCGCCGCTCCGCCGTCTTTTTTGCGCAGCAAGGCTTCACCGAAACAGGCCCCCACTTGAAAAGAGCCCGTGAGGCAACAATTGCCGATCATCAACGGGTATTTGTCCTTGTTGGTGAATTGGGCCACATCCGAATTGGAAATATAGGGCTCCGACCAACTGTCGGTAGATCCGTGAGCCGTATAAATGATTACCGAAATACCGTCGTTGATATTCCGGATAATGCTTGCCGACCGTGAGCCCGATTAAGGATACAGGTATTTGTAATTAAAACTTTGCAACGTATCGAACATAAAAAACGACTGGATATAATTGATGGTAGGATTGAGGTGGGAATGGGCATGACTGGCGTCCACACCGGCAATCAGCACCGTGGTATCCAAAAACGCAGCCTTTTCAAAGGCAATCGATTCCATATAAATCGTCTTGTTTATCTGCGGCATAAGTTCTTCCACCTTGGTGGCGGACATACGCCCGTAATGCACTTCGGGAAAATGATCTCCCGTGTATTCGCATAAATACAAGTCCGAATAATGGCTCTCGTCCCAAAAACTGTCTCCATTGTACCGTTGGGTGGGTATCTGTGCCAAATCGCCTACAAACAACACATAAGAAGGTGCCGGATTGGATTCGGAAGCATTGTCGTATAAACCCTTAAGGTAGGCGCGGATAGATTCTTTGGTTTTTCCCACTTCCGGCTGGTCGGTATATGCCTGCACCACTTCAAAACCGAAACGGGCTTTCCATTCCACAAATTTCTGTAAAGAATCCTTGAACATGGGATCGGCCACAATCACATAGCGTACGGGGCGGGCATACAACTCAGCCTTTACATCTCCCTTGGTTTGGGTCGTCAAATGCTTTTGGAGGGAAATAGGATTGAGCACCCTGCTCTGCGCATAGTCGAAAACAGGCGAATAATAACGGTTCTTCTTATCGTAGGTGGCCTGCATATCCGCATTATCGAAAACAAGTTCAAAATCCAAAGCGGTATAAACACGCAAGGTATGTGTTACGGCATTGTATTGAACCGGCTTTACCTCCAGTTTGGCAAGCCGTGTGCCACGCATCTCGCCCATTACTTCCACTTCCACCAATGCCGATTCCCGGTCGCGGTCCGAAACAAACTCATTGCGGGCATAGGCTTCCCTGTTGTATTGGAAATCAGGCATACGTGTAGCACTCTTGCTTACCGGAAGCTGCACCGGATAAAGAGGCGCGGCATAGCCGGCCTTGGTCAAATCGATGTCTTTGTAAGCCACATGTGTATATTCCACACGGGGAACAGCCCCTTGGGGTATCTCAATCATTTCAACCCGTACCGGAAGTTGCGGAAAACCCACACGTTTGGTAAAGGTGTAACCGTCTATGGCTATTTGGGTAAAATCACGGGGAACACCGTTTTCAACGATATTCGCACCCTGTTCTTCAGCCACATACCTCTCCACTTGGTTGATAGAACCAAGACGGGTCTGAAATTCCAAACGATATTGTGTCTGTTCAGTCAATTTGAAATTGTTTTCGAGACGGTTTTTCACTATCAACCGGCGATTGCCATCGATAGCGGCGACCGAAACACTCGTACCTACCCAAAGACCGCCGAGAAGCGTAAGGAGGGCCATCAATCTTTTCATCTTGATCCTTTCTTAAATAAGGGTTGTTTGTTTATTCGTTATCGTTGAGAGCGTTGGCTCCGCTCACGATTTCGAGAAGTTCATTTGTGATAGCCGACTGCCGCATCTTGTTGTACTTGAGGTTCAATTCCTTGATCAGCGTTTCCGCATTATCGGAAGCCTTGCTCATGGCAGTCATTCTGGCACCATGTTCGGCAACAGCCGATTGACAGATGGCAAAATAGAAATACAAAACGGAAATAAGCGGCAGCATGGTATCGATAACCTCTTTCAAATCAGGCAAAACCTCCGTCTGTGAATCAAAATTCAACGCATACTTCCGCGCCCGGCGGGCATGTTCAATCGTAGCCGCTGAAATTTGAGCCTGACGTTCTTCCGTCAATATGGAATCGCCCAATTCCAAGATTCCGTCCACAGGCAGAATGGTTCTCGACTGCACAACCTGTGTGGCGGCGTTTACCGGTTTGCAATATACAATATCCACACGGTGCAGTTTACCTTGCTTGTATTGCGCCACAATCTGCCGCATCACCTTCGCCGCCTTGGCGTAATCAAGACCGTCTATGGGAAGTGTCTCGTCCAAAGGATAGCCCTTGGATGAAAAATAAGCGGAAGCACGATTTCCGACCGCAAGGATCCGGATGTTCTCTCTGGCGATATGCGTGAGATTCTCCTTTATATAAGACTCCGCTCCCCTACACACGTTTGAATTGAAACTTCCGCACATTCCCTTGTCGGAAGCCACAACAACCAGCAAGGCTCTTTCTTCCTTGGCGTAGCCTTTATGCAACAGCACGTTCCGTTCGGTATTCTCACTTTCTCCGGCAATGCTGCGATAAACCTCCAACAAACGAAGACACATGCCCCGCACCTTGACAGATTTTGCCTGTGCCTTGCGCAACTTCGAAACCGAAACCATTTTCATGGCCGAGGTGAGCTGCTGGGTGGAGTGAGCCGACTCCAAACGTGTTCTAAGTTCTTTTAAACCCGCCATATCAATTTTTGGCTTCCATTGCTACACTGAGGCTTTCCACCGAATCGGCCGCCGTTTTGCGCAACGTTTCTTCTATTTCCGCATCCATTTCACCTTTCGCGATACGGGAAAGGACCTGAGGCGACTGACCTCTTAACCGTTGCAGGTAATCTTCTTGAAAATCCTCTATTTTTTCTACCGGAAGTTTCAACAGCAAACCTTTCACCCCGCAATAGAGTACCGCCACCTGCTCTTCCACTTTCATAGGTGAATATTGCGGTTGCTTGAGCAATTCCACATTGCGGTGCCCTTTGTCCAAGGCCAATTTGGTGGCCGGATCCAAATCGGAACCGAACTTGGAGAAAGATTCCAGTTCGCGGAACTGCGCCTGGTCGAGTTTGAGCGTTCCCGCCACTTTCTTCATCGACTTGATCTGCGCCGAACCGCCCACACGCGATACGGAAATCCCCACATTGATGGCCGGGCGGATACCGGCGTTGAACAAACCGGTTTCCAGAAATATCTGTCCATCGGTAATCGAAATCACATTGGTGGGGATATAGGCCGAAACGTCGCCTTCCTGAGTTTCGATAATCGGTAGCGCAGTAAGCGAACCACCGCCTTTTACCTTACCTTGGAGGCATTCGGGTACATCATTCATCTTCTGCGCCACTTCGTCGGAACGGATAATCTTGGCGGCACGTTCCAGCAAGCGGGAGTGCAGGTAGAACACATCGCCCGGATAGGCTTCACGTCCGGGGGGACGGCGCAACAGCAAAGACACTTCGCGGTAAGCCACCGCCTGTTTCGACAAGTCGTCATATACCACCAAGGCATGGCGTCCCGTATCACGGAAATATTCGCCGATGGCCGCTCCCGCAAAGGGAGCATAGAACTGCATGGCCGCCGGATCGGCCGCCATAGCCGCCACCACAATTGTGTAGGGCATCGCGCCGTTTTCTTCGAGTGTTTTTACCACCGAAGCCACAGTAGAACCTTTCTGACTGATGGCTACATACACGCAATATATCGGTTCACCTTTTTCGTAATTGGCCTTTTGATTGAGAATGGTATCAACAGCGATAGCGGTTTTTCCCGTCTGACGGTCGCCGATAATCAACTCACGTTGACCACGGCCGATGGGTATCATCGCATCCACGCTCTTGATACCGGTTTGCAGGGGTTGTGCCACCGGTTCCCGATAAATAACCCCGGGAGCCTTCCGCTCAAGCGGCATCTCGAATTTCTCACCACCGATAGGACCTTTGCCGTCTATCGGACGCCCCAAGGTATCCACCACGCGGCCCAACATCTGCTCACTCACACCGATAGAGGCGATCCTATGGGTGCGTTGCACCTTGTCGCCTTCCTGCACTTCTTCCGAATTACCCAGTAACACCACGCCCACGTTGTCTTCCTCAAGATTGAGTACGATGCCATCTACGCCGGCAGACGTAAACTCCACCAATTCGCCCGCTTCGGCATTCTCCAACCCGAAAACACGGGCGATACCGTCTCCGGCCTTGAGTACGGTACCCACCTCCTGCATATCGTCTCCCATATCCATACCCGCCAGCTGGCGTTTCAAAATATCCGTTACTTCAGATGCTTTGATACCTGTCATTGTATTTTCCGTATAACTTTATTAACTACTTGTTTTGTCGCGCTTCACACCCAAACTCCGGCGAAGCCGCTGCAAACGTCCCGCCACACTTTTGTCCACGTATTGCCCGCCCACCTTGAGCGTAAACCCGCCCAAAAGCGAGGGTACGACACGGTTGCGCATTTCCACCTTCCGATCGGGAAAATTCTGTTCGAACCAATCCGAAAACACCTTGTTGTCCGCTTCCGAAAGGGGGTGTGGCGTATCCACCACCACACGCATGATACCCTTTTTTGAACGGTAGAGTGTTACATATGCCCGCACGATACTGTACACATCGGCAATCCGGTTCTTTTCCACAATCAGATGGAGAAAACGCAGGGAAAGCGAATCGAGCCGATTGCCAAGCGCCATTTCAAGCGCCTGTTTTTTATGAACGACCGGAATGACCGGACTTGCCAGCCATGCGCGGATTTCCTTGGCTTCGGCCAAAAAATCCATCAGCATACGCATATCCTCATACACCTTACCGCTCTGCCCTTTTTCTTCGGACAAGGCATAAAGCGCACGGGCATACCGTATATTGGCTTTCGAATATTGCATGGCTACAATTTAACGTTTTTCAATTCGCGCTCTATAAAGGCTTGCTGACGGGCCGGATCCGAAAGTTCCTCGCCTAAAACCTTTTCGGCAATATCCAAGGATACCTGTGCTACCTCGCTGCGGATTTCATCTATCGCCGCCCGCTTTTCGCGTTCTATCTCGGTTCTGGCCGACACCACGATACGTTCGTATTCGGCCTTGGCCCTGAGTTTGCTGTCTTCTTCGATACGGTTCTTCATATCCACCGCATCGGCCAGCATCTTTTCCCGCTCGGCTTTGGCGGAAGCCATCATGGCTTCGTTCTCACTTTTCATGCGGGCAATTTCATGCTGCGCCTCCTCGGCACGGTTCAGCGCTGTAGCTATCTTTTCCTCTCTCTTTTCCAACATCTTGTTGATAACAGGGAAAGCCCACTTGGCGAGAATCAGAAACAGCAGCAAAAAGATAAGGAGCGTCCAGAAAAGGACGCCGATACCCGGCATCACCAATTCCATAAACACATAGTTTTAAAGGGTAAAACCGCTTTTACATTACAACGGCAAGCAACCCCACTACCACAGCAAACAGCGCAACCCCTTCCACAAAGGCCGCCGTAAGAATCATGTTGGTGCGGATATCATTGGCCGCTTCGGGCTGACGGGCGATGGAATCCACCGCTCCCTTACCGATGGAACCGATACCGATGGCCGCACCGATAGCGGCAAGACCTGCACCGATGGCACCGCCCATCTTGGCGAGCGAACTCAAATCGGTAACGGTAGGAATCACGTTTGCGGCAGCATCCAGAAGGATTGATAAGGACAACATAACTTTTATTTTTTAGTGTTAGTATTCTTTTTGTTTTCTTTAAATCAGTGCTCTCCTTCGTGTCCCAAGGCTCCGGCCAGATAAGAAGAGGAAAGCATGGTGAATATATACGCCTGAATAAACGACACCAACAGTTCCAATGCATCGGCGAACAGGCCGAACAAAATGGTGATGGGAGAGACGGCAAGCCCCAAGGCCACGCTGCTGGCGCCGAATATCAATACCAGCGAAACAAAGCCGAGAATGATGATATGCCCGGCCGTCATGTTGGCAAAAAGCCGTATCATCAATACAAAAGGTTTTGTAATCAATTCCATCAGTTCGATCAGCGGCATC
>CAYTCD010000005.1:0-38993 GCA_964436335.1 uncultured Bacteroidaceae bacterium | reverse complement strand
TTCGATGATATAGCTTACCTTGATATCGTTGAAGTTCTTGATGTTCAAACCGAAATCCTGACCCACCATCACTTCCTTCACATCATCCTTGAAGCGGCGTAAAGAACCGAGTTCGCCCGTATAGACCACAATACCGTCGCGGATAATGCGGATTTTGGTGTTCCGACCCAAACGGCCGTCCAGCACAATACATCCGGCAATAGTACCCACTTTGCTGATTTTGAACACTTCGCGCACCTCGAGGTTGGCCACGATCTTTTCCTGAATCTCCGGCGAAAGCATGCCTTCGATAGCATCCCTCAATTCGTTGATGGCATCGTATATAATGGAATACAGACGAATATCTATCTGTTCGTTTTCGGCCAACTTGCGGGCAGCCACCGAAGGACGTACCTGGAAACCGATGATAATGGCTTCGGAAGCCGAAGCCAACAATACATCGCTTTCGGTAATCTGACCCACCGATTTGTGGATCACGTTTACCTGAACTTCGGGCGTGGAAAGCTTGAGCAAAGAGTCCGAAAGGGCTTCGACCGAACCGTCCACATCGGCTTTCACAATCACGTTGAGTTCCTTGAAATCGCCAATGGCGATACGACGGCCTATTTCGTCCAAGGTAATGTGCTTCTGGGCACGGAGACCCTGTTCACGCTGCAATTGCAAACGTTTGTTGGCTATTTCCTTGGCTTCCTTTTCATCGGCCATCACATTGAATACATCGCCCGGTTGGGGAGCGCCGTTGAGCCCAAGCAACAACAGAGGCTGCGAAGGACCTGCTTCTTTCATGGCCTGGTTACGCTCGTTGTACATGGCTTTTACACGTCCGAAAGTAGGCCCTGCCAAAATAAAATCGCCTATATGCACCGAACCGTCCTGTACCAGAATCTTGGCCACATAGCCACGCCCCTTATCCAAAGACGACTCGATAACCGTACCCTTGCCCTTTCTTTCAGGATGAGCCTTAAGGTCAAGCATTTCGGCTTCAAGCAACACTTTTTCGAGCAAGGCTTCCACTCCCATACCGGTTTTGGCCGAAATATCCTGACTTTGGTACTTGCCGCCCCAATCTTCCACCAAAAGGTTCATTTCCGCCAGTTCTCCCTTTATCTTTTCGGGATCGGCGGCCTGTTTATCCACCTTGTTGATGGCAAAAACAATAGGAACCCCTGCGGCCTGCGCATGGTTGATGGCTTCAACCGTCTGAGGCATCACCTTGTCGTCGGCGGCCACCACGATAATGGCGATATCGGTCATCTTGGCACCACGGGCACGCATGGCCGTAAAGGCTTCGTGGCCGGGCGTGTCAAGGAATGTAATCCTGCGACCGTCTTCCAACTGCACTTCGTAGGCCCCGATATGCTGGGTTATCCCCCCCGCTTCCCCTGCAATCACATTGGTCTTGCGGATATAGTCGAGCAAAGAGGTCTTACCGTGGTCAACGTGTCCCATAACGGTAACGATGGGGGTACGACCCACTTCTTCGCCCACTTCTTCTTCCTGACTCGTTTCCAATTCATGAATCACTTCGGCATCCACAAATTCCACCTTGAACCCATATTCTTCCGCCAAAAGCGAAATAGGTTCGGCGCTCAGACGTTGGTTGATGGATACAAAAAGACCCAACGACATACACGTTCCGATAATCTGCGTTACCGGCACGTTCATCATCGTGGCCAGTTCGTTCACCGTTACGAATTCTGTAACCTTGAGCACCTTTCTTTCCTGCATTTCCTGCGCCATTTCGGCTTCCATACGCTGATGTACCATCTCGCGTTTATCGCGGCTATGCTTGGATTTTTTCGACTTGCCCATAGGTGCCAGACGGGCAAGCGTTTCATTCATCTGCTTTTCGTTTTCCTGATCGTCCATTACAGGTGCGGAAGCATTACGAGGCTTTTCATTCTTGCGGTTCTGGTTCTTACCCTGACGCGCACCGCCCTGTCCTTGGTTGTCTCCGTTACCGAACAGTTTTTTCAAGGCCTCGCGTCCCGTTACCTGACTTCCTCCCTGTGCGCCGTCTTTCTTGATACGCTTGCGGCGTTTTTCCAATGTACCGGGATTTTCTTTTGAGGAGGCCACCGGCTTGGGCTTGCGTTCAAACTGCGTCAAGTCCACTTTCATACCGGTCAGTTTGGGGCCATCTATCTTGATGTATTCGGTTTTGATGAAATTGTCTTCTTTGGCGGTTTCTTCCGCAACAGGCGCATCCTTGACCGTTTCCACCACAAGTTCGGGCTTCACCACCTTTACATGTTCTATCTTTTCGGGTTTCACCGCTTTACCCTTACGCGCCAAATCAAGTTCCTGCGCGTTCATCGTAGAAAGGATCTTAGGACCGGCCACATGGCTTTTAGCCGACTCGACAACCTCCACCGATTTCGGGGATTCCTTTTTCTTGGGAGTTTCTTCCGGTTCAGGCTCCACAACCACCGGTTCTTCGGGCATTTCCGGCATCGGTTCGGGCGTTGCAACCACCGGCTTTTCTTCCACCACCGTAACCTTTTCCTCCACCGCAACCTCTATTTCTACTTCCACTTTCTCCTCTTTCGCTTTCTTGGCGGTTTTCTTTGCCGAAGCCTCTTCCGTCTTCTCCTTTTCCTTTTTCTTCGGTTCAACCGCTTCCGTTTCCTCTTTCTTGGCCTTTTCTTCTTTTGGCTTCTTGGAGGTTTTCTTTACCGGTATTTCGCCCCCTATTTCGGAAGTTTTAATAATCAATTCGTTCGGTTCCACCACTTCAGGCACATCCTCTATCGGAACCTCGGGCTTCTCTTGCAATTCGGCCGAAGCCTTCTTGGGAATGGATTCCAATTGCACACCCTGTGCTTTTTCAGAAATCACCTTGTCCGACTGGAATTCTTTCAGTACAAGCATATATTGCTCGCCCGACAGTTTCGTATTGGGATTGGAATCCACCGTATGGCCTTTCTTTCCCAAAAACTCCACTATCGTTCCTACCGAAACGTTCACTTCTCTGGCGGCCTTGGAAAGCCTTACCGATTTTGCTTCTTCTGCCATTAATTTTTTTCTTCTGGGTTACGCTCTGCAAGTATCCGCTTGCAGTCGGGATTCTGTGGGTCTAAAAAAACGGAATCAGTCTTCAAATTCCGCCTGAAGGATTTTTCTCACTTCCGCAATGGTTTCATCTTCCAAATCCGTGCGGTGTGCCAGTTCTTCAGGATCTATCGCCAATACGTCCTTGGCCGTATCGCAACCGATGGCGGTAAGTTGGTCAAGAACCCACTGTTCTATTTCATCGCTGAATTCCTGCAAGTCAACATCTTCTTCATCGGATGCCCCGCTTTCGCGGAACACATCGATGTCATAGCCCGAAATACGGCCAGCCAACTTGATGTTGAAACCACCTTTTCCGATGGCGAGTGAAACTTGATCGGGCTTCATATACACTTCGGCCGTTTTTTCTTCTTCGTTTATCTTAATCGAAGAAATCTTGGCCGGACTGAGGGCACGGGTAATCAACAATTCGGGATTGTTGGTCCAGTTGATCACATCGATATTCTCATTCTTCAGTTCGCGCACAATACCATGGATACGGGCCCCTTTCATACCCACACAAGCCCCTACGGGATCAATGCGGTCATCGTAGGATTCAACGGCCACCTTGGCTCTTTCGCCCGGTTCGCGTTCAATGCGCTTGATGGTAATCAAACCATCGAAAATTTCGGGAACTTCCTGTTCGAAGAGGCGTTCCAGAAAAACGGGAGAGGTACGCGAAAGCACGATAATCGGTGTGTTGTTTTTCACATCCACCTTCAACACCACCGCCCGGAGCGTATCGCCCTTACGGTAAAAGTCGGCGGGAATCTGTTCGCTCTTGGGCAACACCAACTCCACACCGGCATCGTCCAAAAGCAAAATTTCGCGTTTCCACACCTGATATACCTCACCGGTAATGATTTCACCGATTCTTTCCTTATACCGCTTGTAGATAACGTTGTGCTCGTAATCCTGAATCTTGGAAACCAAGTTCTGACGGATCGCCAGAATTTCACGACGGCCGAAATCACTGATATGAACCGCTTCAGACACTTCTTCCCCCACCTCAAAGTCGGATTCTATCTTGACGGCTTCCGAATAAGGAATTTCCAATACAGGATCTTTCAACTCACTGTCTTCCACTATCACCCGGTTGCGCCATATTTCCAAGTCACCCTTGTCGATATTCACAATGATGTCTATGTTGGTATCCGTACCGTATTTCTTGATCAGCATAGCCCGGAACACATCCTCCAATATTCTCATCATCGTTTCACGGTCAATGCTTTTCAGATCCTTAAACTCGGAAAAGCTTTCCACCAAATTCAGATTTTCCATGGTTCTATTCTATTATTTGAATGAAATTACAATTTTTACTTCCTTCACTGCTTGATATTTGAAAACCTGGAGCATTTCCTCCTGTGCGGCTTTATCTTTGTCGGCGCGGGTGTTTTTCTTCGGCTTTACCCGAAGGCTGAAACCTTCTTCATCCGCCGATTCGATAACACCTTTCAGGGTCTCGCCTGTAGAAGCGGTTACCTTTACTTCCCTACCGATGTTTTTCACATACTGCCGGAAAACACGCAAAGGCTGGTCCAACCCCGCCGACGATACGGTAAGTTCAAAATCCTCCGCATCCCTGTCAAGGTGCTGTTCGATATAACGGCTTATCGACACGCAACTATCGATATTCACCCCTTGCATACCGTCTATATAGACCTTTATTTCATTTTTGGGCGACACCGACACGCTCACCTCAAACAAGTCTGCTTCGGGCATCGAAGCCATCGCCTGATGCAAGTATTCCTGTATCTTTTGCTTGTTTATCATCTTCTCTATTATAAAGTTCCATCCGTGCCTAACCCGCGGGAACCGCAATAAAAAAGGGGCTCCAACCGCCCCTCTACCTTCACACCCCGCTTGTCTCTCCCCTAAACCGATTGCAAAGATAAACAAAAACGGAACACCTGCAAAATCATCCTTTTCCCGGATCGGAGGCGGTACCGACGGGGGGAACCGGTGATAAGCTTGAAAAGACCTTACAACACCTTGTGGAAATTGCCGGAATTTGCCTGTGCCGTGGGCATTACCACAATATCATTCAGGCAAACGTGTGCCGGCAGATTCAGGCAATAAGCCACTATATCGGCGATATCTTCTCCTTTGAGAGGAGTGAAACCCTTGTAAACATTGGCTGCACGTTCATCATCGCCATGAAAGCGCACGTTTGAAAATTCGGTTTCCACCGCACCCGGACAAATCTGCGTTACCTTGATTCCATAGGGCAGACATTCCATGCGCATGGATTTGGTGAGCGAATCCACGGCGTGTTTGGTGGCGCAATACACATTACCGTTCATATAGGTTTCCTTGCCTGCGATGGAACCGAGGTTAAACACATGCCCCTTGCAACGGGCCACCATGCCGGGCAGTATCGTACGGCTCACATACAACAAACCTTTCACATTGGTGTCTATCATCCTCTCCCAATCGTCTATCAACCCCGACTGCAGAGGTTCCAAACCCGCCGCCAGACCGGCATTGTTTACCAAAACGTCTATTTCCCGCCATTCAGCGGGCAGATTTCCCAAAAACTTTTCCACTTCATCAAGGCGACGTACATCGAACACCAATGGCAACACCTCGGTCCACGCAGAAAGCATCTCGCTTGTTTCTTTCAATCTTTCGCTACGGCGGCCGGTTATCACAAGCCGGTATCCTTCTTTTGCCAGACGGATCGCTACAGCACGTCCTATACCCGATGTGGCACCGGTAATCAAAGCTGTCTTTTTCATCTTTCTATATTTTTCTGTTTCTTTTCAAGGCATGTTTTTGTGCCTCTACACCGCCACATCCCCTTTAATCGTGGGGTGGCACTGGTAGTTCTGTATCTCGATGTCTTCGTAGCGGAAAGCGAACAGATCCTTTACCTCCGGATTGAGCCGCAGGCGCGGCAAGGCATAGGGTTCGCGGCTCAGTTGCAGTCTTACCTGCTCAAAATGGTTGTGGTAGATGTGGGCATCGCCCATGCTGTGCACAAAAACGCCCGGTTCAAGCCCACACACCTGCGCCATCATGGAGGTGAGCAAGGCATAGGAGGCGATATTGAAAGGCACACCCAAAAAAGTGTCGGCGCTGCGCTGGTAGAGCTGGCACGAAAGCCTGCCCTCGCTTACGTAGAACTGAAAGAAGGTGTGGCAGGGCGGCAAGGCCATCTTGTCCACATCGGCGGGATTCCAGGCGGTAACAATCAGGCGGCGCGAATCGGGATGGGTCTTTATCTGCCGGAGCACGTTCTTGATCTGGTCGATATGACGGCCGTCGGGAGTTATCCAATCGCGCCACTGCTTGCCATAGACGGGGCCCAAGTCGCCGTTTTCGTCCGCCCATTCGTCCCAAATCGTCACCTTGTTGTCGTGCAGATAGCCGATATTGGTATCGCCCTGCAACATCCAAAGCAGTTCATGGATGATGGAGCGCAGGTGGAGTTTCTTGGTGGTCACCAGCGGAAAGCCTTCCGAAAGATCGAAACGCATCTGATAACCGAAATAACTGCGCGTTCCCGTGCCGGTGCGGTCAGACTTATCGGTTCCCTTTTCCATAATAGTGCGGAGCAAGTCGAGATAGGCTTTCATCGTGTGTGTTTTGTAAAATCAGAATTCTATGGTGAGGCCGTCGTAGGCCATCTGTACGTTTTCGGGCAGTTCGCCTTGGGTCTGCGCATAGCCCAAGGCGTGGCCGGTATGCACCAGATAGGCGCGTTCCGGCTTGATTTCGTCGATGAGCCGCAAGGCTTCGGAAACGCTGAAATGGGTGGGATGCGGCTCGTGGCGCAAGGCGTTCACCACCAAAGTCTTGGTGCCGCGTATTTTTTCCACCGAAGCGCGTTCGATTACCTTGGCATCGGTAATGTAGGTAAAGTCGCCCATTCGGTAGGCGTTTACCTTCATTTCGCCGTGAAGCATCGCCATCGGGTCGTAGTGGAGCACCTCTATGGGCCTTACCGTGAGGTCGCCCACATGAAAAGGCCGCGTCTTTACCTGATGCAGTTTAAAAAGGGGCGCGCCCGGATAGCGGTGTTTGCCGAAAGCATAGGGCAGAAACGAATGCACCGCCCGGATGGTTTCCTTGTCGGCATAGACCGGCATGGCGCTCTGCTGGAAATAATTGAAGGAACGCACCTCATCCAGGCCGGCGATATGGTCGCGGTGGTAGTGGGTAAGCAGAATGGCGTCGATGCGCTGCACTTCCGCCCGCAGCATCTGGTAGCGGAAATCGGGGCCGGCATCGATCAGCACCGTTACTTCCGGTGTCTGGATAAGCGCACTGGTGCGTAGCCTTTTGTCTTTGGAATCCGGCGAGGTGCAGACCGGGCACCGGCAACCTATCAGCGGCACGCCCTGCGAAGTTCCTGTACCCAAAAAAGTAAGACGGTTCATGCAGTGCGGATTTTTAACATGCGAAGGTACGAATTTACAGCCCAACTATCCGAATTATTCCACCGCATATCGAAAATGTAAAGCAAAACAGCAAAACCACAATATTTTTGTTTACCTTTGGCATCTTAGCAATATTTGCTTCTTTCTGCAAAAACATCCATGATGTCCTCAATCACTGAAAAGCTGATTCAAAACGGCACAAAGCTGTTGAAAAAAATCGAAAGATATAAATCCGTGCCAGCGAATCTTCTCTCGCGGATACAGAGGCTCACCTTCCGGCAAGGGATCATTCTACTCGTGGCAACAGGCGGTCTCATTACAGGCTTGTATTTCCTGTTCCGTTCCCGTCCCGAACCCGTACCTTTACCCACCGTTTCCATACAACCTGTAGAAATAAAAGACATGGAGGTTTATGGAGAATATGTGGGGCGAATCCGCGCCCAACAGTTCGTGGAGATCCGCGCCCGCGTGGAGGGCTATCTGGAAAAGATGCTCTTTGACGAAGGTACCTATATCAAGAAAAACCAGTTGTTGTTTGTCATCGACCCCAATCTTTACCGCGCCCGTGTGGAGAAAGTAAAGGCCCAGCTGAACAAAAACAGATCGCTGGAACAAAAAGCCGAACGCGACCTGAACCGTATCCGTCCTTTGTACGAACAAAACGCCGCCAGTCAATTGGACTTAGACAATGCCATCGCCGCCCACGAAAGCGCGAAGGCCGAAGTGGAGATGAGTAAGGCCGATCTTATCCAAGCCGAAATGGCACTCAGTTACACTTCGGTCCGCTCGCCTATTGCCGGCTACATCAGTGAAAGAAACGTAGATATCGGCACCCTTGTGGGGCCCGGAGGAAAATCGCTTCTGGCCACCGTGGTAAAAAGCGACACCATTCTGGTTGACTTCAGTATGACAGGGCTGGATTATCTCAAAAGCAAAGAAAGAAATGTGAACATCGGACAAAAAGTGATGGAAAGGAAATGGAACCCCTTCATCACAATCACCCTGCCCGACAATACTATATATCCGTACAGCGGTTTGGTGGATTTTGCCGATCCGCAGGTGGACCCCCAAACAGGAACCTTTACCGTGCGGGCTGCCATCGCCAATCCAGACCATATCCTTCTGCCCGGACAGACCACGCGCGTGAAGATATTGCTCGATATGCGCGAAAACGCGATGGTGGTGCCGCAGAAAGCCTTGATCATAGACAAGGGCGGTGCTTATATCTTTGTGGTAAGACCGGACAGTGTTTGCGAGAAACGTTTTATCGAATTAGGCCCCGAAATAGAAAATTCGGTTATCGTGGAACGGGGTATCGCCCCTTTCGAAAACATCGTGGTGGAAGGCTACCATAAACTGGTACACGGAAGCAAGGTACAGATTGTCCCCGATCTGTCCTTTACGCCCGATAAGCCTGAACAGCCCCGCTTCACCGCCCCTGCGGCGGATTCTTTGGCAAACGATACAAACCGATAATCCATGAAAGCAGACTTTTTCATAGACCGGCCTGTTTTTTCGATGGTATTGTCGATCCTCATCGTGATGGTGGGGGCTATCGGGCTTACGCTTCTTCCCATCGAACAGTATCCCAAGATTGTGCCTCCTACCGTTCGCGTAACAGCCTCTTATCCAGGTGCCGATGCCCAGACCGTTACCCAAGCCGTAGCCACAGCCATCGAACAGCAGCTCAACGGAACGCCGAACATGCTGTATATGGAATCCACCAGCAACAACTCGGGTGGGTTCAGCGCCGTCATCACTTTCGATATCAATACCGATCCTGACTTGGCGGCCGTTGAGGTACAGAACAGGGTAAAACTGGCCGAATCACGATTGCCGGCCGAAGTGGTCACCAACGGATTGTCGGTGGAAAAAGAGGCCACCAGCAAACTAATGACCATCACTTTGTTGTCTCACGATCCCAAGTTCGATGAAATCTATCTGAGCAATTTCGCCACGCTCAACGTACTGGATATGTTGCGCCGTGTGCCGGGCGTAGGGCGGGTAAGCAATGTGGGCAGCCGCTATTATGCAATGAAAATCTGGGTACAGCCCGACAAACTTGCCAATTTCGGACTAACGGCCAAGGATATTCAAAATGCCATCCGCGACCAGAACCGGGAATCGGCCGCCGGCGTCTTGGGACAGGCACCGGTAGAAAACATCGATATTTCCATCCCCATCATTGCCCAAGGAAGGCTTTCCACGGTGGAAGAATTTGAAGAAATTGTGGTAAGAGCCCAGACCGACGGCGGCATCATCCGTCTCAGAGACGTGGCGCGTGTGTCGCTCGAAGCCTCCGTTTATACCACCGAAAGCGGCATCAACGGAGGGAACGCGGCCGTGCTCAATATCAGCACCCTGCCCGGTGCCAATGCGATGGATGTGGCCAAATCGGTACGGAAGGAAATGGAAGAAATCAGCAAAAGTTTTCCCGAAGGCATCACCTACAGCATTCCTTTCGATACCACCGTTTATATTTCCGATTCCATACATCACGTCTTCCGTACGCTTTTCGAAGCCCTCTTTCTGGTTATCCTCGTGGTATTCATCTCCTTACAGAACTGGCGTGCCACACTGATTCCGATTGTGGCCGTACCTATCTCGCTGATAGGCACTTTTGGTGTGATGCTGTTGTTCGGCTTTTCTCTCAATACCATGACCCTGCTCGGACTTATCCTGGCCATCGGCATCGTGGTCGATGACGCCATCGTGGTGGTGGAAAACGTAGATAGAGTGATGCACGAAGAAGGTCTGTCGGCCTATGAGGCAACCAAAAAGGCCATGCAGGGGCTGAGCGGTGCGTTGGTGGCCATGTCGCTGGTGCTGTGCGCGGTATTTGTTCCGGTCAGCTTTTTAAGCGGCATCACCGGACATCTCTACCGCCAGTTCACCATCACCATTTCGGTGTCGGTGATCATTTCCACTCTTGTAGCCCTTACCCTGAGCCCCGTGATGTGTTCGCTTTTTCTCAAACCCGCCGGAAACAACCCCAAAAAGCCGTGGCTGTTCCGCACCATCAACCGCTGGTTGGAAAAAGGTTCGGTTTCTTACCGCAAAGGCATCGAACACACCCTTGCCCACTCCAGGCGCTTCATGTGCTTTTTCGCTTTGATTTTGGTCGGAATCTGTCTTATGAACCGCTTGGCGCCCACCAGTTTCATGTCAAAAGAAGACCAAGGTTATTTTACAATCGAACTCGAACTTCCGGAAGGTTCCACCATAGAACGGACCCGCAAGGTAACCGACCGGGCCATCGCCTATCTGGTACAGCATCCCGATATAGACCACGTATTGAACGTAACGGGTTCCAGCCCGCGTGTAGGAACCAGCCAGTCGCATAGCCAACTCACCGTGATTCTCAAACCATGGAACAAACGCAAGGAAACTTCGATTGAGAACACCATGAAAGAGGTTCGGAAAGAATTGAGCCGATATCCCGAAAGCAAGGTGTATCTGAGCAGTCCGCCCATCATCCCCGGTTTGGGTTCGTCGGGCGGGGTGGAAATGGTATTGGAAGCCAGAGGCACCACGTCCTACGAACAGCTTCAACAAGCCGTGGATACCTTAATGGTGCTGGCCTCAGGCCGCAAGGAAGTGGGAAGCATATCTTCCTCGATGCAAAACGCCATTCCGCAATTGTTCTTTAATGTGGACCGCGACCGCGCCCAACTGCTGGGTGTACCGGTAGCCGATATCTTTTCCACGCTCAAAACCTTTACCGGTTCGTCCTACATCAACGACTTCAACCTCTTTAACCGTATATACCGCGTGGACATGCAGGCCGAATCGCAATTCCGCGCCCACCGCGGCAATTTGAACCTGTTTTTCGTAAGAGGTTCCTCAGGTGCGATGATCCCCATTTCCAATCTGGGTACCTCCTACTACACCTCCGGTCCCGGTTCTATAAACCGTTTCAACATGTTCAACTCCGTTACCCTACAGGCTGAAGCCGCACAAGGCTACAGCACGGGACAGGTGATGAACATCATGCAGGATTTGGTGAACAAATATCTTCCCGATAATATCGGCGTGGAATGGAAAGGTCTTTCTTATCAGGAAAAACACGCAGAGGGGAAGACCGGCCTGGTGCTGACCTTGGCCTTCTTATTCGTTTTCCTGTTTCTGGCCGCCCAATATGAAAGTTGGTCGGTACCTATCGCCGTATTGCTCTCATTACCCATCGGGGTGTTCGGCGCCTACCTGGGCATCACCCTTTGCGGTATGGAGAACAACGTTTATTTTCAGATCGGTCTGGTAATGTTGATTGGTCTGGTTGCCAAAAACGCCATCCTTATCGTTGAATTCGCCAAAGTGGAAGTAGAAAAGGGAAAAGATCCCATAACAGCCGCCTTGCAGGCTGCCAAACTCCGTTTCCGCCCTATCGTGATGACTTCCGTAGCCTTTATTCTCGGACTGGTACCTTTGGTATTGTCGTCCGGTCCCGGTTCGGAAAGCCGCAAAGACATAGGGACGGGCGTGTTTTTCGGAATGCTTGTGGCCATTTTCGTGGGTATTCTTTTCGTACCCTATTTCTTTGTCCATATCTACAGGTTCAAGCAAAACTTAAGCCGCAAAAAGTCATGAAAATCCTATTTTCCAAAACGGTGTTCTTCGTTTCGGCGGCCTTGCTCCTTTCGGCCTGTTCGATGAAAAGATATTGCCCCGAACCGGATCTGAAACTACCCAAAAAAGTGTGGCATGACAGTCATGCGGAGTTGGATTCCTTGGCTATGGCAGACTGGGAATGGTGGGAAATCTATACCGATACCGTTTTGCAGAAACTGATCCGGAAAACGCTTGCCAATAACAAAAACATGCAGGCGGCCATCTCCAAAATCAAACAACTGCGCTACGGCAGCCGCGCGGCTTTGGCCGAAAACCTGCCCGGTATTTCACTTCGCCTGGGAGGCGACTATGAAGAAACGCATCACTATCAAAGCGCACTCAACATTGATCCCGAACCCGCGTTACGGGCTTCGGTAACATGGGAATACAACCTCTTTGGCGCACAAGCTTGGAACAACCGTCAGGCACGGGACAACTATCTAGCCTCCATCGAAGGACAGCGGGCCTTGCAGATGAGCCTGATTGCCCAAGTGGCCACAGCCTATTTCGAATTGAAATCCCTCGACAGGCAGTTGGATATCGTTACCCGCACCATCGAAACCCGCCGTGAAAACATGGAGAAGAATAATCTCCGGTTCAAAGGCGGCCTTACCTCTGAAATCGTGTATCATCAGGCTATTGTGGAATACCTCAATGCCGCCACCCTCGTGCCCGATATCGAAACACAGATTGCCTTGAAAGAAAGCACCATCTCGCTTTTGGCCGGCGAATTTCCATCGGCGGTGGAACGGTCGAAAAAACCGTTGGAAAGCATGCAGTGGCGTGAAATCCCCTTGGGCCTCCCTTCCGAACTGCTGCTTCGTCGCCCCGATGTAAGGCAAGCCCGTACCCAACTGGATGCGGCCATGGCCAGAACCGGTTTTTACTTCGCCAATCGTTTCCCCTCCGTACGCTTCCGTTTCGAACCCGGATTCGAGAATAACGAGTGGGAGAAGATCTTCCGTGCTCCCCATCTCTATTTCCTCGGACATTTGCTCGTTCCCCTCTTTTCTTTCGGGAAAAATCAAAGCCAATTCAAAGCTTCCATCGAAGCGTATATGCAGGAAAAGGCCGCTTATGAACAGAAAGTGCTGTCGGCTTTCAAGGAGGTGAACGACGCTATGGTGATTTATTCCAAAGCCGTTCAAAATTCCACCCTCCTGCTCAACCTGCATAAAGCCGCACAGAAATATGCGGACATGGCCGAACTCCAATACATAAATGGGGTTATCAGCTATCTGGATGTATTGGATGCCCAGCGAAGATATCTCAATTCTCAGTTGGGGCTGACACGAAGCATTTGTGAAGAATACATAACTTTAGTAAATTTGTACAAAGCTTTAGGCGGCGGTTGGAATACGGAATTACCCGAAAACGCCCTCACCAAAGGACAATTGCGCAAACAGGAACAGCTTGTGAAACAACAGATGCACGATTCCCTGCAAACGCTTCCCGGACTTACACCCAAAGAGACTTTACAGACCCACTACCGTGAATTTTTGGGAAAAGACGCCACGGAAAAAACGGAAAGGCTGATCCGGCAGGACTTCGGTCCTACAACCCAAACGGCCAAAACCTCCAAAAAACAAAAGAAAAAAAACAGATAGACATGAAAACGAAATTTTTCTGGATTGCCGGCCTTTCGTTGCTTGCCCTCACGCAGGCCAAGGCTCAATCCGAACCTGTCAAACTGGAACTTCCACCCGATCAAGTAATCAAACATTTCCGTGCCAACAACGCCGGCACAGCGGTTGTATCATGGATGCAATCCGAAGATGACAAGGACACCTATATTACCGGTACCTTTACCGTAGATGGTGATGCCAAAAAAGTTATCTACCGCAACAACGCCTGGTTCTGCAGCGAGACCAAGATTCCGCTCAATTTTGCGCCGGCCAAAATAAAAGCCGCCCTTGATACGCTTGCCTCCGGCTTTGTTTTGAAAGAACTCTATTATCAGATGGGGGTCCGCGAAAAAGGATATCGCGCTGTACTGCAAAAAGGGAAAAAGAAGAAGGCGGAATTCCGGCATCTGATCTTTTCTCCCAAAAACGACTTCATGAAAGAGGAAGAAGCCTCCAAAAGTCAAATCTACATCTTCTAAAGAACCTGTATTCAATGATAAAAAAGGAAGGCGGAGAAATCTCCGCCTTCCTTTTTTTGCCGGCTTTTTCCCGGCCAAAAACGATCCCGATCCCAGCGATCTATTCGGCCGAATAATTTACGGTGAATCTTTGTCCTTTCAGCACTTGGCCGTCTTCCCGAATCAACTTATAGTCGAAGTAACCCGTTGCCTGTTGCACACCATTCTGCCTATACCATCCGTACAAGCCCATTTCGTTATACTTCGCCACTTCTTCGTTAAATTCACGGATAGCCTCACGGTCGTTAGCCTCCCTCGCCTTGTCTTTCGACGAGGCGTCATTGTCGATAGCCTCGGCTTTATCCCACTTCAGAACATTGCTCACATAGGCACCTGTCATCACAGCCATCCCGCCATCTTCTTGAACATTCGTCACATCTACCTTATACGTATAGAATGTCTCCACTTCCTGTTCGCACGAGGTAAGCATAAACATGCCAAAAAACATAGCGGCAAGAGCCGCAATCCATTTCATCGTTTTCATGGTATTGAATTTTAAAGTTTTTCAAATTTAATCAAAAAAACAAATCCTAATCCCCGGCACTGAGATTTTCGTACCGCGCCAATACGAACAGGTAATCTGACAACCTGTTTACATAGCGCAGGGCTAGCCGTTCCCGTTCTCTCTCGCCTGCGGGAATCTGCCCGAAACCCACCATCAGCCGCTCGCAACGCCGGCAAACGGTACGCGCCACATGTGTCTGTGCGGCAGCCCGCAAGCCGCCGGGCAAAACAAAATCGTTCAATGCAGGCAACCGCCCGTCCATACGGTCTATGGCTTCTTCCAAGGCACACACATCTTTTTCTTCTATAAAGGCGTACGAAAAACTTTTTCCGCTTTCAAAATCGAAAGAGTAAAAACCGCCTATCTTGAAGAGGTTGCGCTGTATGCCCTCTATAAATCGCCTATCTTCCTCGCTCAACACCTTGCGATACGAAGCCAACAAACCCAACCATGAATTGAGTTCGTCTATATTGCCGTAAATATCCACCTGCCCGGCCGCCTTGCTTACCCTACGGCCACCGATAAGGGAGGTGGTTCCCGCATCGCCGCTTTTGGTATATATTTTCATATCCTACATCTTTTTGTCCGGATAGAGGACATTCCACCACTGCGGACGGTTCTTGAGGTATTTTTCGAACCAGGCAAGAATGGTTTTTTCCCAGTCGGTACGTTTGGCATAATCCACAATGCCGTGGTCTTCTCCGGCCACCGTTACCATAGCCACCGGTCTTCCCAAAATACGCAAGGCCTTATACATCTGGTAACTTTCACCGATAGGTACATTCACATCCGAAGTTCCATGCAGCAACAAGAGCGGCGTATGCACCTTGTCGGCGGCGAACAGCGGACTTTGTTCCACAAAAATATCCCGGCGGTTCCATGGAAAGGAAAATGCATTGGCCGAGGTACCGTACAGATACCCCCAATAACCTTCCCCCCAATATGAGGAAATGGAACTGATGCCGGCATGAGATATAGCGGCGGCAAACAAATCGGTTCGTGTAACCAACAATTGGGTCATGAAACCGCCATAAGAGGCCCCGATACATCCCAATCTGGTGGAATCCACAAAAGCGTGCCCGGCACAAAAGGCACGTACGCCCGCAATGATCTCATCGGCCACGGTGATGCCCCAGTTGTTGACATGCGCCGCCGAAAATTCGCGGTTGTATCCGATTGCCCCCGAAGGCTGCACCACCAGCACTACAAAACCCTGCGATGCCCATACACTTTTGGGGTAACGCACCGAAAGTGCGCGCGGGGTCGGAGTGGTGCCGGAATAGTAATAAACGATACAGGGATAACGTTTATTTTCATCAAAATCGGGTGGCAGATAATACACCGCCTCTATCGTATCGCCCGCAGCATTACGATAAAACCAGTCATGATGTTCGCCTATGCGTACTGAAGCCAGTTCATCGCCCTGCGGATCCGCCACGCAAAACGTCGTTCCCTTGGAAACGAAATCGTTTTTGCCGGCATTGCCCTTTATCAGATAAGCGCGATACGGTTTATCGATGCTGCTGCCCGTATATAACAAGGCATTTGAACAAATGTCGAATCCGTTTACCACATCGGTCTGCGCCGGAATACGGGTAAATGTGCCTGTTGCCAGCCTATAGGCATAAAGATTCACATAATCGTGGTCATCGGCATACAGATAAATGTAGTTACCCGCAGTTTCCCACTCCGCCTGTTTCACAGATGGTCCGAATTTCTCGGTAATCCATTCGGTTTTTTTGCTTTCGATATCAAAAACAAAGGCTTCCGTCTGATAGTCGTTGGGAATAAAACAATCTTGACACGGTACAGATACCCCGGGAACGGAAATATCCTTAAACATCTGTTCCGATCCCGTTACAAGCAACTTTTTTCCATCGGGAGAAAAAAATGCACCCCCCGGAAAAGAAGTACTGAAAAGTTCTTCCACGGCAAGTGTCTCCAAATCCATTCGATAAACACGTTGCCTCAAATACTGGCGCACCGTATCCACAGCATCTTCGGTAGAAAAAAGCAGATAGCGGCCATCGGATGAAATATCAAGCAACGATGCCGAATGATAGCCGTAGGTAAGCGGAACGCGGCTACCGGAGGACAGGCATAGTTTGCTCAAGGCTGTACGGGTACGGTAATAAGGCCACTGGTCCATCGGATTTTCCAGTTTTTTGAGTCCGTTTTTGGGTTCATCAGCCTTTGTATCTGTCTGCAGAATCAAATAACGGCCTTTAGGTTCCCATGCAAAACCGCTCAATTCTTCGGCGGTTTCATACACCAGTCGCGCCGGTTCACCCAATCTGCCTGCATAAATCTTTTTCTGACCACCGCTCCGCTTCATATAGGCATACTTGTCGGTTGCCTTGGCAAAGGAAAGTCCCGATACGCCTTCCAATTCCAAAACCGGTTGCGGAAGCGTTTTCCCATTCAAGTCTGAAGTGCGGTAGATACGGTGTACGGAAGCAAACTTTTTGTGTTCCGGCAAAGCATAGTTAAAACTCAACTTAAGGTATGCTCCGCTATGGGAAAGTTGGGGCGCATATACCGTGGGCGCATTCAGGTAATGAGAAAGACCATAGAATTCGGCTACATCCGCGCCCAATTCAAGCGGTACATCCACGCTTTTGAAAACGGCCGAAAGTCCGATATGTTTTTCCTTTCCGGTATAAAGCGATTGCAGCATGAACACATGATAACCCGGCTCTATTTTCAGCCTTGCATAGCTCGCGGCAGGAATCACGGTGTCTTCTGCCGTTTCGCGGCTCAGCACTTCCACTCCGTCCATATACAACTTGAATGCAGGGGAACAAGTCAATTCAAGCGTGGCTTTGGTATAATCGGAAGCGCGGAGATAAAAGCAACTCAGTGTCCAGGCATTGCGCATGGAATCTACCGTGCCTGCCTGTGCCACATGATTCGAATCCACCGCTTTCCAATGCACGGTCTTACCCTGCCAATTAAAAGCATCACCGACTCTGGGCCGTGCGGAAGACCTAAGCTCTTTGTCAAAAAAAGGATAGCTAAACAATACCGAAGCCGAAAATACCTTGCCGTTTATATCCGCTTCGTGCCGGAACGCAGGCAACGAAAATGGCAAGGGTTCCAACTGCAGGTAACCGGCAAGCCTGTATTCAGTTTCTTTACCAGATTCTTCCTGTGCGCTTACCGTGCTTGTAAAAAAACACAGAACCGCCAATAAAAAGGCAGAAGCACGAAAGGCACCTTTTTTCAAAGATGCCTTTTGTTTTAGAGAACTATATTCCATCTGTTCAACATTAACAGTCCGTCTTTTATTCAGAAACCTGTTCGGAGGCCGGGGCTTGTTCCGGTTCAACCGTTTCAGACGTTTCGTCAGAAACCGGATCGGTAGCAGGCGCTTGCTCCGGATCGGCCGTTACAGGCGATTCGATGGAAACCTGCGGTTGCCGCTTTCTGTTTGACGGCAGATTCTCCATATTGTTTTCTATAATCTTAAACTCGGTACGACGGTTCAACGCACGTCCTTCTTCGGTATCGTTCGAAGCGATGGGCTGCGTGAGCCCCATACCTACGTAAGTGAGACGGTCTATACCGATGCCACGGGCCACCAGATACTCAACCACCGATTGAGCACGACGTTCCGACAATCCTTGATTGTAACTTGCCGAACCCTTGTTGTCGGTGTGTCCCGAAATTTCAATCTTGATGGTGGGGACCTCAACCAAAAGTTTATACAAACGGTCTAACTCCACATACGACTGAGGCAACAAGGTGGCCTTGTCGAATTCGTAGAAGATATTGCGCAATACCACGCGGCTACCCACCGAAACGTTCTTGAGCGGAAACTCCTTGCTGATTTCCTGATATTCGGCCGTTGCGGGAAGATCAAAATTTTCGGAATGGAACAGATATCCGTCGCGGCGTACCGTAATGGCATAGTTATGACCGGCCGGAAGCTGGATCATAAAGCGTCCTGTACGCGGATTGGATTTGAAAATGGCTATTTCCTGCTGCAAATCGTTATCCACCATCACCACCTCGGCCGCCAATGGATTCTTGGTATAGTCATCATAAACAAAACCTTTGAGAAGTGTGATGGGCGTAATCTTGATTTCGGCCGCCGATTCCGCCACCGATTCGCTCACAGGCGCCGTGATATAAGCCAACAATTGGTCTTCCGACTGTGTGATAACCCCCTTTTCTTCTCCCATATACGTTACCTTGTATATATCGTATCCGCCCATGCTTTCGTTCATGCGTTCCGAAGCATAATAACCGTTTTTCCCCGTAAGTGAATGACGATAGAAAGCATCGTTTTCAACCGTATTGATCGGCCATCCCAAGTTTTGCGGTTCCGTCCACGAGGTATCGGTATTTCCCTTTTCCGAATAGAAAATATCATATCCCCCCATGGTTTGATGCCCATTGGAAGAGAAGAAAATAGAATTACCGTCAGAAACCACGAACACCGAAATTTCATCCTTAGGGGTATTGATGGACGGTCCAAGATTGATCGGTTCGCTCCATATTCCTTCGGATTGGTGCATCATCCATATATCGAATCCGCCGAATCCCCCTTCGCGGTCGCTCACAAAATAGGCGGTCTTGCCATCAAAGGTAAAAGAGATGGTTTGTTCCTGCGAAATGGAAGTTCCTGTTTCCTTTCCCTCTCCCAGACGTTTGGGTTTTACCCAACCTGAAGCATCGGAATACGCCGTAAATATCTCGCCTTCCCGTTTGGCACCACGATACACAAAAAGCGTGGATTCATCCGAAGAAAGGCCGGCCGAAGCATCGTGTCCGGCTGTATTGACGGGTATTCCCACATTGAAGACTGTCCAAAGCGTGTCCACTAACGAGTCTTTGCTGGCGAGATAGACGTCTTCAAAAGACATTCCCGAGTATGTATCCAATTCTTCTGTAACGGCTCCCGGACGCAAGGAGGTGAAAAATATCTGCGTTTCATCGGCATTTATCAAAGGTGCATAATCAGGATAGGGAGAGTTGAGCGTGGTACCGATATTGTCCACAAACACGCGGGCCGGTTTTTTTATCTGCTGCTGGGCATAACGGCATTCCTTGATGCGCTGGATACAACGAGTCTGGGCCTCCGTATCAAGGTCGGGCGTTTGCAGGCAGCGCTCAAAAAGAATAATGGCCGAATCCAGTTCATAGCGCGACACATACAGACGGGCCAAATCATAACGGGCCTCAAAATTACCTTCATCCAATTCCAAAGCCTTACGCAGATAAGGTTCCGCCCCAAAGCGGGTCATTACCGAGACCGTATGGCAATGGCCCAAAAGAACATTGAGCAAAAGGTTGTTCGGATTCACTTCATATGCCTGCAAAAGAAAAGGCATCGATTCCACCCGCCGGCCTTCGGCAAAAAGCGAGAGTCCGGTTTTATATCCTTTTTGCGCAGTGCGATAGGTTTTGGCATCAACCGAACTCAACGACTTACGGTCAAAGGGCGTACCCACATTGGCATAGTCCAACTGTTTCTGACTTAGGGCCCACGGTTTCTTAGGCGCCTTTTGCGGCTTATTGGTCGGATTTTCCTTTACTTTTTTGGGAGGAAGTCCAAAATTATCTTCGATGGCTGCCCCACCGCAAACCGTCTTGGCTTCGATACGGATCTGACCCGCGCCCGCCAAAACAACAACTGCCGCAATAAGGGCGATATATCTGGGAAAACGATTGAAAACGGATTTCATGACAATCTTGCTTTAAACGGGTTACTGTTTTTCGGTTGTACCACACTGCATATTAGTGTAGCGTTTGGCTTTCTCGTTACCCAATTCGGCAGCCTTCCGCCAATCATTGCAGGCGCCTTCCGCATCTCGGTTCATTTCCTTGAAATTACCTCGATTCAGGTAAGCGGCCGCATTCTTGGGCATCAGTTCAACGGCCCGGTTGCCATCGGCCAAGGCTTGTTCATACTCAAACAACTTGTAGTAGGCGCATCCCCGGTTCAGATAGGCATAGGCATAATTCGGATTGAGCATGATACAGGTATCAAAATCGGCAATCGCCTTTTCGTACTGCCCCATCTCGTAGTAAGTAAGTCCACGGAGATTATAGGTGAGATGGTTCTTGTGCGCCTTTTGAATGGAAAGTGTATATATCGCCAAAGCCTTTTCGTGTTTGCCCGAACGGCGCAAGGCACTGCCCCAGTTGTTATGCATGAACACCGCCTCCGGTTCCAGACTGCAGGCTTTCTCATAATCGGCCACCGCTTCATCGTATTTTCCCAATTGCCGCTTGGCACTGGCCCGGTCATTGTAGGCATAAGCGTAAGAAGGATCACTGGCTATGGCCCGGTCGTAATCGGCAATCGCCTTCTCGTATTCTTTCTTCTCAAAGAAAAGACCGCCCCGATAATAGGCCGAATGGGCATGCTGCGCATCTTCTTCAAGGGCCTTGCTGTAACTTTCCATCGCTTTGTCATGCTGGTTGTCCTTGTAGTAGCACTGCCCCAAACCAAAGTAGGCATCGGCAGAGGCTCCCGCCGCAATGGCCTGATTGAAATCCTCGATGGCTTCCGTTATGTCGCCTTGCTGCCATTTGATGGAAGCGCGGTTGGTATAGGCTTCGGCATAATCGGGCTTAAGTTCGATAGCTTCGTTAAACTTTTCCAAAGCCGCTTCAAAATCACCCGCCTGCATCAGTTCCACACCGGCATTATAGGCTTTCTTTTCCAACTGCTCATCAATCGTGCTGGCCTTGATTACAGACTCTTGTTCTTCCGGCGGCGGAGTCTGCGAAAACGGATCTCCCACCGGCCCTACCTCTTGCGCGCCAAGTGTGGCGAAAAAACTCAGGGCCGCCACCAATGTTATACAAACAAACGATTTCATAACAAATTGTTTATTGATCCTTATCATCTCCGGCTTATTTTCTCTTATTCTATTCGGGTACGACAACCGGAAAATCGTAGTCGAACTTCATAAAGTGCATCGGTTCCATCACATGATTCAGAAAATCACGGTAGGCATCGGTTACACCGAAAGTGTTTTTATCAAAATAGGCATCGGGTAACGGAATGTTTCCGATAGACCCCATGTCGATAGACGAGGTGTTGAACTCTTCCAATTCGTTGTAGTGCACCACTTTGTTCAATACCGGCATCTGCCCATAAGCCTTGCGCAGAAGCAGGTCCACCACCTTGTCTCCCAAAGTGGAGGTAAGACGGCGGTCGTATTCGCGGCATTCGCCCGAACGGGCAAAGTAACCGCTTATCTGCGCCCTGGCGTCCAAGCCCAGGCGTTGCGTGATTTCCTTGGCCACCACACCGCTCACACCACCCAGACGGGCATGGCCGTATTCATCAGTTTCGGAACTGGCGTGTATCACATCCGTCTTACCCGTGGTTTCATCGTGCCAACGAAGCCCTTCCGAAACAGCAATAATCAGACAACGCTTGCTACTGCGCATATACAGTTCCTTTACGCGTTCAAAGAAAAAATCCTTGCGTTCAGCCGTCATAGGGCATTCGGGCACCAGAATCATATCGGCCCCGCCATGCGCGGCCGTAGCCGTGAGCCAACCCGCATCACGCCCCATCACTTCCAGCACCATTACGCGACGATGCGATTCGGTGGTGGTGCGCAACATGTTGGTAAGCCGCGCCACCGTTCGGGCGGCAGAAGGAAAACCGGGACAAATCACGGCTTCTATTTCCTGTCCGTTATAGTTATGCATGGTGCGCGTACGGAGGTCGTTGTCGATGGTTTTTGGAAAACCGATTACAGGAATACCTTCCTTTTCGTAAAGTTTTTTGGCCGCCCCGTTGGTATCGTCGCCCCCTATCGTAACCAAGACATCTATCTTGTAACGTTCCAGGTTCCTGAGAATCTGCGCCACCCTGTCCTCGCCTTCTTTCGGCGAAAAAGGATTGGTACGGCTCGAACTCAATGCCGTGCCGCCATAAAGCCCGTTATAGGGCTGAAAAGTAAGGTCAACCACTTGCCCATCGCCTAAGAGACCTTTCCAGCCTTGGCGGATGCCGTACACTTTGTAGCCCAGCATAGAGGCCCTGTTACGTACGCATTCTATGCTTGAGTTGATGGCCGGCGTATCACCGCCGCCCGAAAGGATGGCCAATGTCTTGCCATTGAAAAGTTTGCAGTCCGCGCCCATTGTATCTTTGGTTTTAGTGTGTTTTTCTGTCAAAAACTATCGGAAGATGCCCCAAGCACCTCCAGACTGTTCCAAGCCCATCCAAAGCCTTTTCCTCAAAATTTTCAAAGGTACGAAAAGTCGAGCGCAGAAGCAAACTCTGTTTGATTCTGCCGAGACCAAAGTACCTTCAACGCCAGTTAAAGGTACGAAAAGTCGAGCGCAGAAGCAAACTCTGTTTGATTCTGCCGAGACCAAGTACCTTCAACGCCAGTTAAAGGTACGAAAAGTCGAGCGCAGAAGCAAAAAAAACTTTTACCAGCGTACCGCCTGTAGATAGCCACTGATAAAAGCCTCTGTTTCAGCTTTGCTTTCGTAGAAGCCCATGTGGCCTATCGGCAGGGTGAGCACGTGACACTGGGCGGGAATAAGCGTCTGAGCCATGATTTTGGCCAAATCTATACGGGAATCCTGCTTGCCGATGATAAACAGGAAAGGCACCTCCAGTTCATAGACCTCAAGCCGGCTGGGGCGTTCCAACATGCCTTGCTGGGCGGCGGCGATAGACTCGGCGCCCATGGCGGCGGCGTTCTCACGCAGGAAAGCTATCTCCTTGGCATAGCGGTCTTCGGTTCCGGGGGCAAACAAGGTGTGCATGGTGTCGGTAACAAAACCGATACGTCCGGATTGCAGGATTACCAGGGAACGGCGGCGGTTTTCGGCGGCCTGCGGCGTGTCTGCGCCCGGATGTGAGTGAAAGAAACCGATGCCCGCCACCCGCTGCGGATAAAGGCAGCCGAAAGCCGCCGCCACGTATCCGCCCATGGAATGTCCTATCACCACGGCTTTTTCGATATGCTCGGCATCCAGCACCTCTTTGGCCAAGGAAGCCTGCAATTCCATGCCGTGCACCGCACCGAACCTATCGGTTTTGCCGTGTCCCGCCATATCGAGGCACAGCACCCGGTAGCCGCGTTCACTCAGGTATGGCGCCAGACCGTTCCATACAAAAACGGCTTCGGTAAAGCCATGCAGGAGCAGCACCGTCTTGGGTTTGTCCGCATTACCGCCCTGCCATACGGTGTAATGCACGTTCTTGCCTTCTATCGAGAGATTTTTGTCTTGGCATCGCTCCATATCGCTACTTCTTAAGGTTGGTTTCACCGACCTTTAATGCGCCTCGGCATAGCCCAAGTAAACTTGGTCTCTGCTCTCGGCTTAAATTAAAGGTTCATCAATTTTTCGCGTTCCCGCATTTCCTTGGGGGTAAGCTCCGGTTCGGGTTCTTCCATCTGTCGGCTCTGACTGTAGGTGCGCCATTTTTCAAGCACCGCCTGCATGTCGGCGGGCATCTCCGATTCAAAGCGGATAATCTTACGTGTAACGGGATGCACGAAACCTATCGTGGCCGCGTGCAAGGCCTGCCGGGGAAGCAACGAAAAGCAATTTTCAACAAACTGCTTGTATTTGGTAAAAGTGGTGCCTTTGAGAATGCGGTCGCCGCCATAGGTGGCATCGCTGAAAAGGGGATGCTTGATATAGCGCATGTGGCAGCGTATCTGATGGGTGCGCCCTGTCTCAAGCACGCATTCCACCAAGGTGACGTAACCGAAACGTTCCACCACCTTATAGTGGGTAACGGCATGCTTGCCCTTGTCGCCCTCGGGAAAAACCGCCATTACCTTGCGGTCCTGCACGCTGCGGCCTATGTTGCCCGTTACCGTGCCCTCATCTTCATCGAAATTGCCCCACACCAAGGCGCGGTACTTGCGTTCAATACTGTGGTCAAAGAACTGTTTGGCCAGAAAAGTCTGGGCTTCTTCGGTCTTGGCCACCAGCAAAAGCCCGGAGGTGTCTTTGTCGATGCGGTGCACCAGATAGGGTTTCTCGCCCTTGAGGTGGTGCATGAGTGCATTGACGAGCGTGCCGGTAAAATTGCCGAAACCGGGATGAACCACCATGCCGGGGGCTTTGTTGACCACCAGCACGGCTTGGTCTTCATAGACAATCTCGATGGGGATGTCTTCGGGCGCCAGATCCACATGCTGGGGCGGATTGGGCAACACGAGTGTAACCACGTCGCCGGGCTTTACCTTGTAGTTGGATTTCTCGCCCTTGCCGTTGACCAGAATATTGCCGGCCTTGGCGGCGTTCTGTATGCGGTTGCGTGCCGTTCCCGAAAGGCGGTCCACCAAGAATTTATCCAGACGCAAAGGGGTCTGTCCGGGATCCGCCGTTACGCGAAAATGCTCATAAAGCCCCTCGGCCTCTTCCTCCTCGTTTTCTTCTTCCGCCCGTACCGGACCTTCTTCGAAAAGATCCTGGTTATCAATAAAATTATTCCCGTTTTCAGTCCGTTTCATCTTCCGGATATTCTATATCTTCATCCAAAAATTCTTCCTCCTCCGTTGTATCTTGCTGAACAGGTAAGGAGGCCTTGCCATCGCCGATTTGCAGGGTGATATACGACCCCCGCCTTACCAGACTGCCCGGTTCTATTTCCTCGCCCTGATAAAGCTGGCCGATAACCGCCCCTTTTACAATGGAAGGAACGGTGATTTTCGCTCCTACTCTCAGACCGTAGGTCTCCAACAAAGCCTCTGCCTGACGCAACGACAAATCCTTTAAATCGGGCATCTGTACAGAGGAAGGCATACGTGCGGCCACCACAATATAGAAAGTACGGTTCTTCTTTACCGTGGAACCGGGTTGTGGCGACTGTGCAATGATTTCGCCCGGCTGTCTTTCGGGATCATAAATCGAATCGCGCACTACAAACTTAAAGCCGAATTCCTCCTCGTAAGCCCGGAGGTTTTCGATCTGCATTCCCCTGATGTCGGCCACCCTGATGTCTTCGCCATGGCGGGTAAAGAAACGCAACG
The DNA here is from genome assembly GCA_964436335.1 of uncultured Bacteroidaceae bacterium. Taxonomy (GTDB): domain Bacteria; phylum Bacteroidota; class Bacteroidia; order Bacteroidales; family P3; genus Pullibacteroides. The sequence goes on along the minus strand of CAYTCD010000005.1, from coordinate 13,328 downwards.
ACAACAATACCGCCCCTATCAGGAATGCAATGATAAGCAGCATCCAAAAAATCTGACGCCAAAAACGACCGGTTTTCATGTAGGAAAAAAAACTCATGGCTTATTTCTTTTAGGTTTTCAATGTGCGTCCAGCCAATTGGCGGCCGCATTCACTTCCACTTCGATAGGCACCTGCATGGGAAGCGCGTTCTTCATTTCTTCCGATACCAAGGCCGAAAGGTATTCCACCTCATGCGCCGGTACATCGAATACCAATTCATCGTGTACCTGCAAAATCATGCGGGCCGACAGTTTCTCGTTCCGCATCCGGCGATCGATGGCAATCATGGCCAGTTTTATCATGTCGGCACTGGAACCCTGCACGGGTGCGTTTACCGCATTGCGTTCGGCATAGGCGCGAACCACGGCGTTGGCCGAATTGATGTCTTTCAAATAACGGCGACGATGCAGAAGTGTTTCCACGTAACCATTCTTTTTGGCATCCTCCACGGTTTTCTCCATGTAGGATTTCAAGTCGGAATAGTTCTCAAAATATTTTTCTATCAAAGAAGCCGCTTCCTTACGGGGTATTTGCAAACGATCGGCAAGACCGAAGGCCGAAATACCGTAAATGATGCCGAAGTTGACTGTTTTTGCCTGTCGCCGCATCGTATCGCTCACCGTCTGAGGCGGTACATTGAATACATTGGCGGCGGTGGCCGTATGCACGTCTTTATGGCGGCCAAAATCCTGCAACATCGTTCTATCTCCACTCAACTGGGCAATGATACGGAGTTCTATCTGCGAATAATCGGCCGAAAGCAATCTATTACCGTCATCTTCAGGTACAAAACAACGTCTTATTTCCTTGCCCAACTCACTCCGTATGGGAATATTCTGCAAATTGGGGTTCTGTGAACTCAAGCGTCCGGTAGCGGTAACCGCCTGATTGTAGGTGGTATGGATACGTCCCGTTTGGGCATCTATCAGCAAAGGTAAAGCATCCACATACGTAGATTTGAGTTTGGTGAGGCTACGGTAAAGCAACACCTTTTCCACAATCGGGTGTTTATGTACCAGTTTCTGCAACACGTCTTCGGCGGTGCTGAATTGTTTGGTTTTGGTATGTTTTGGTTTTTCGGCGATTCGGAGTCTTTCGAAAAGCACCTCTCCCAATTGCTTGGGAGACGCGATATTGAAAACTCTACCGGCCAAAGTGTGTATTTCCTCTTCGATACGGCTTATCTGTTGCTGCAATTCAATACCGTACTGCTCCAACCTTTCCCTGTCTATCTTCACGCCTACCCGTTCCATCCGACCCAACACACGGGCAAGCGGAATTTCCACCTCTTCAAACAACTTGACCGCACCGGTTTCGGCCAACATGGGCGTGAATTTTTTGCGCAACAACAGCGCTATTCTGGCGTTTTGAAGACTAAAACGAATGGCATCGCTGTCCGGTTCCCGTTCCGGAGCGGGAGTCTCAAAAAAAGCATACGGTAAATAATTCCGCGTGAGCCGCATCAAATCATGTCCCGACTCGGGGTCAATCAGATAATGGGCCAATAGGGTGTCAAACACCGGAAAGTCTATTTCAATACCCTGATTACAAAGCAGATGCCATTGATTTTTTAAATCGTGGCAAACCAACAATCCGGAAGGAATTTCGTTGAAAAACACCGAAAGCGCATCTTTTTCGTTGTCATCAAGAGCGAACACACTATTTCCAGCCTGCCGGTAACATGCAGGAACATAATAAAACAAATCGGGTTTCGCCTTATCCGATGCATCTTGACAAAAAGCCATACAGGCTATCGGCGCATAGCGAATGGAAGATGCCTTTCCCGCCAACAGAAAAAAGCCCGTCTCGGTTTTTTCCGCCGCCAACCGCCGCAATCCTTCCTTCAAGGCCACCGCATCTTGCCAGCAAACCCATCCGACAGGCTCTTCCGATACGCAAAAAGGCTTTTGTTCGGGCATGTTCTGCGGTGCAAACATATCGAGTGTTGTATCCTGCACCCCTTTTTTCTTTCCAGAAGAAACAGATACAAGCGGTTGAGATTCAACGAAAAGCGTTTTCTCCTCCCGATAGAAAGAAAGGAAACGGGTGGCTAAGCTACGCATCTCCAGTTCATCGAATAGGGCCGACACCGCCGCCACATCAGGTGCAGACACCTTGAGCGCATCGGGTTCAAAAGCCACGGGCGCATCGAGCATAATGGTAGCCAGCATTTTCGATTCCAACGCCTGCGGAGCATATTGCTTTACTTTTTCCCGTAGCTTCTCGTTGTCGATACGGTCGGCATTCTCTATCAGATTTTCCACCGAACCGAACTGCGATAAAAGTTTACGCGCTGTTACCTCTCCCACACCGGGAATACCGGGAATATTGTCGGAAGCATCCCCCCAAAGCCCCAGCATATCGATAACCTGCAAGGGTGATGAAATACCGAATTTCTCACACACTTCCTTTTCTCCCATAATCTCGATGCCATTCCCCATACGGGCGGGCTTATAGATAAATACCTGCGGATTCACCAACTGCCCGAAATCCTTGTCCGGCGTTACCATATACACCGTATAGCCCTCCAAGGCGGCCTTATGGCTCAAAGTGCCGATCACATCATCGGCCTCGTATCCTTCGGCATACAGAACCGGGATATTCATACCTTGCAGAAGCCGCTTTATATACGGGATACATACCGCCATGTCTTCGGGCATCTTTTCCCGGTTGGCCTTGTATTCGGTATATTCCAGATGACGGGCCGTAGGGGCCATCGTATCGAAAGCCACTCCGATATGGGAGGGTTTTTCCTTACGGAGCAATTCCAATAAGGTATTGGCAAAGCCTAAGAAAGCCGATGTGTTGATGCCGGTGGAAGTGATGCGGGGATTCTTATTCAAGGCAAAATACGCCCTGTATATCAAGGCCATCGCATCCAGTAAAAACAGTTTTTTTTCCATGATACCGCCTATTCGGTGTAGTTGGCCTTGTAAAAGGTTTCGTATGTCTTATAATCGCCCGTTTCACGAAGCATTTTAAGATTTTCACTACTGATGACAAATCTGTGCTTCTGTTCAACCGTTCCCAAAACATAATCGTGTCCCCAAATCGCCTTTAGATAATTTCGGGCACTGCGCGCCGACTCGAATTCCGAAACAACGCAGAGGTATTCTTCTTTTTGCGGGAGAATATCCACCTGCAAACCCTGTTGATCATAGAATTTATCGTTAAAACCCTGCAACCGCAATTTCATCACGCCCGGTTCGCGTTCTTTCGCAAGACAGATAAAGACTGCCGAATGCTTGGTGTTGGGTTCAGCCTTTACATACTCGGCCTTTACCGCCTTTACCGTATCGGCGGATTTCTCCGCCTTCTTTTCTGTTACCACAGGCGTTGGAACGGCCACAAGCGGATCCGAATCGGGAAAAAGAATGTTTTTCTCCAAATCTGCCCGGGCGCGTTCGATAGCGGCCTGCACTCTCGGATAAAGCGCACTTTCGGGATAAGAGGCCGTAAAAATTTCAGCCGGCGGCAACATAGCCTTATAACCCGATACATGTGCCGTGGCAAACACCTTGAGAAAAAGAAACTGCTCCCGATAAGTGTTTATCGGATAATCCCGTTCCACATCTGAAACAGTCTTCAATACTCCTTTAAAATCGTTGCGGGTAAACCGGTCGTAAGCTTCCGTATAGAGTTTTTCCACCCGTTTTGCATTCGCCTCCAAGTCTTTGTAGTAGTTGGGATTATTGACCCTTTCATTTTGTTCGCTGTCAGGGTAACGGTTAGCGAGGATTTTGGCGTATTTCTGATATTTCACCATATCGCCCGCCTGATAATATATCTTACAGAGAATCTCGCAGGCCGAAGGAACAAAACGCGATTGCGGGTACTCGCTCACCAAACGCACCAGATACTTTTCACCTACTTCGTTTGCACTCATCCGATCGCTGTAAATCATGCCTACATAATCCAAAGCCGGTTCGATAACGGAATCCAAACGTCTGTAATCCTCTTCCTCTTTAGGCAACTGCCTAAGATAATACTCGGGATCTGCCTGTGTAAGCATTTTCGGAACTTCCTTTTTTTCCTGATCGTCTTCTTCGTCTTCGGAAGGCGGTCTCAACACAGCCGCCTTAGGCTTGGAGGAAAGGAACCACAGGTCTTCGAGTGTCCTTCTGCCCCACTTGCGGTTAAATTCGGCCAAACCCGCGTTTCTTGTCTGTTCGTTGTAAAAATACCAATTAGAACGCGCCGGGCTCACACCACCACTTTGCCCACCCTGCTTTTCCGCACGGGCAGCCTCCTGTCGTTTTTGGTATTCCTTGGCCTTTCGTTCGGCATACTTTCGCTGTTCTTTCTTGTTCATTTTGCCTATCTGCCGTAAGGTATCGGAAGACAGCAACTGCTGGTAATAACCGGTAAGTTCGGTAAGGTTCTTCGCCCGGCTCACAATCGTGTAATAGTCGGGGTCTTCGTCTATCACCACTTCGGCCGCGGCGGCATAATATTTCTGCGACTGGATGTATTGCTTGCGCTCATAAAAATAATCCGACAGACGTTTGGCCGCCAGCAACATACGCCCCGGGTCTCCTTCACTGGCTTCTATCGACAGATCAAGATATTTCACCGCATCCTCTTCTCTGTCCTGCCTAAAAGCCATTTCTCCCATCACATAATAGATACGGCCAAAATAATCCTGATTCTTAGGGTCCTTCAACATGCGTTGCAAACCCTTCATGATATCTTTTGCACTGAGGTTACTGCCATCATAACAAAGGGCGATGTTGAGCCGTGCGTTGAACACCAGATCCAACGGAGGATTCAATTTAAGACAGGTTTTGTAATAATGGTATGCCCGCATATTATCACCGTCTATCTGGGCAATCTGTCCCAAGATAAAGTTAAGGCGGGCCCTCATGTCGCGGTCTTTGGAAAGTTGCATTCCCTGTTGCAGATAAGGAATCGCTTCGGCATATTTTTCCTGTTGCAGACAAAACTCCGCCTGTACCAAAGGTAGGTCGCGGTAGGTTTCTTTCATCAGACTGCTCTGGTTTTGGGCTTCCACCTGACTTATAAAAGAAGCCGCCATGCCGAAATCCCTTTCGCGTATGTAGGTACGTGCAATCCAAAGCATGGCTTCGTAACGTTCCGGATTCTGTGCAAATTCGGACAAAACAAAATTGAACACCGAACGCGCCTTGGAATAATTCTGTTGATAGAAAAAGCCCTTTCCAAGCAACAGATACGCATTGTCGATAGTCTTGACATACTCCTTGCCCCGTATCGAAATAGAATGTTTCTTGATAGCCTTGAGCGCCTTTTCTATCATACGCGCCGTCTGCATTGAAATAAGTGAAGTATCTCCGGGATTGCCGTATTTGAAAACGGGCAACACCGTAAAATAATTATCTACCGAACGGTCTTCCAATACAAGGTCAGCGTTTTCCAACGATTGCGTTCCGTTCCAGTAAATGTTATAATAAGCCGTAAGATTATGATAGTTACGGCTAAAAAAAGTGTTATGCTTGGTAGAACAGCCTGCCGTAAAAACAAGACAGGCCGTTATACCCAGCATTCCGATCCAATGCAACCCCCGACGAGGTTTTTTACTCCACTTTGTTTTCAATGGCTGTATTGTAAATATGCTTGTAATCCTTAATATGGCCAAAATCCTGATCATCCACCCGTATGTAACCCTCTGTTACCTCACCCAAATATACCATCGGAATCTTGGTTTCAATCATCAGATCCTCAAACTCGGCATCCACCGCCGGATCAATCGAAACAATGACACGGCTCTGGCTTTCACCAAAGAGATAGGAATCCAACCGGAAGGAATCGTCCACCATGATATTGAACCCGAGATCGTTCACCATAGCGCTTTCGAGAAGGCTTATCATCAGTCCTCCGTCTGAAACATCGTGTACCGAGTTCACCAAACGCGCCTCAATCAAATCGAGTATCACTCTTTGTAAGTTGTATTCCTCGTCTAGATTGAAAGACGGTGCGGGGGAAAATTTCACACCACGGTAACTGTAAAGATACTGAGAACTATTTATATCTTCCTTGGGTTTGCCAAGCATATAGATTGAATTCCCCTTCTGTTCAAAGCCGATACCTGTGTGATGCTTTTTTTCGAGCAAGCCTATCATGCCTATAACCGGCGTGGGATAAACGGCTTCCACTTTGCCTTCCTCACTATACTGGTTGTAGAAACTTACGTTTCCTCCCGTTACGGGTGTGCCGAATTTTTCACAAGCCAGACTCATACCCTTTATAGCTCCCACAAACTGCCAATACACTTCGGGATTGTAAGGATTACCAAAGTTGAGACAGTTGGTTATCGCCAACGGATGTCCACCCGAACAAACAATGTTGCGGGCCGCTTCGGCCACTGCAATCTGCGTTCCCACCAAAGGATTGGCAAAAACATAGCGAGAATTGCAATCCACCGTCATGGCAAGAGCACGGTCGGTATGCTTAAGGTTCACCACTCCGGCGTCCGAAAGTTTGTTGGTGCCCATGTTCTTGGTACCCACCATGCTGTCGTATTGCTCGTAAATCCAACGCTTGGAAGCGATATTGACATGGGCGCACAAAAACCGTGTCACTTCGACAGCTTCTTCCAAATCGATGTCTTTCACCGTGTGTATATCAAAACGATTGCACTTGGCAAAAGCCTTATGTTCCTTATATTTTCTATCATACACCGGTGCGCCGCCGCCCAACACCAAAGTAGATGCCGGCACATCGGCCACCAACTTGCCGCCACGATAAAACAGCAGACGGTCTTCGTTAATCACTTCCCCTATCTGTTCGCAACTCAAATCCCATTTATCGAAAATGGCTTTCACTTCTTTTTCGTATCCTTTCTTGACCACGATAAGCATACGTTCCTGCGATTCGGAAAGCAGAATCTCCCAAGCCTCCATGTTTTGTTGACGCAAAGGCACTTTGTCGAGGTCGATACGCATACCGCTCTTTCCCTTCTCGCTCATTTCGGAAGTGGAGCAGATGATGCCGGCCGCGCCCATATCCTGCATCCCTACCAAAGCCTTGGTTTTGGAAAGTTCCAATGAGGCTTCCAGCAAAAGTTTTTCCTGAAAGGGATCACCCACTTGAATGGAGGGAATATCGTTGGCAGAGTCTTCGGTGATGTCTGCCGAAGCGAAAGTGGCACCGTGGATACCGTCTTTTCCGGTGGCGGAACCTACAATAAACACAGGGTTTCCCTTACCTTTGGCTACCGCCGAGATCAAATCCTCCTTATGCATGATGCCCACCGACATGGCATTGACCAACGGATTGGTATTGTAGCAATCGTCAAAACCCACTTCACCGGCCACCACAGGAACACCGAAAGCATTGCCGTAATTGCCGATACCTTTCACCACACCTTTCAACAAATGTTTGGTATGATCCAGATCAAGATTACCGAAACGAAGTGAATTGAGTTGCGCGATAGGACGGGCTCCCATCGTAAAGATATCGCGGTTGATACCGCCCACACCTGTGGCCGCACCTTGATAAGGTTCAACGGCACAAGGATGGTTATGGGATTCTATTTTGAAAACGCAGGCATAACCGTCACCCACATCCACCATGCCGGCATTCTCCTCTCCGGGAGCCACCAACATCTGCGAACCTTTTTTGGGCAAGGTCTTGAGCCATTTAATGGAATTCTTGTAGGAAGCGTGTTCGCTCCACATTACCGAATAGATACTCAATTCGGTGAAATTAGGGTTACGCCCCAGAATATTTTTGATGCGGGCATATTCTTCAGGAAGCAAACCTAACTCCTTGGCCGTTTTTTCCGTTACCACCTCATCGGTGCGGCCACAGCGGCCTTTGGCATGCTCTCCCCTCGACCGAGAATCACCTGATTTTGAATCAGACGGCTCGGAAGAGGAACCGGCACCGACAGCCGTTTTTTTGCGCGTAGCGCGTACGGTCGCCGTTGCCGGTTGCCTTTTTCTTTTAGCTTCCATAGAAGCGTTTTTAACCGATTTTACCGCTTTGGCGGTCAATTTGGCATTCTTTGTTTTGCCTAATTGTTTACGGTCTTTTTTTTTACTTCCTCGGTAAAGGCGGCCATGGCTCTCTTTACGCGTTTGCCTACAGCCGTCGCTTCCTTTACCTCCGCCTTTAAGACTTTAACGGTCTTTTTTTTTACATCTTTTGCCTTTGCCGTAACTTTCTTGGCGGTCTTCGTGGCTTTCTTAACCGCTTTCTTAGCTTCTGCCTTTACGGTTTTTTCGGCCTTCTTTCCGGCCTTAACAGCGGCTTTGACCACTTTCTTGCCCTTGGCAACCGCTTTCTTTTCTGCCTTTACGGCTTTCTTAGCACCGGCCTTTACAGTCTTTTCCGCTTTCTTACCTTTGGCCACCGCCTTTTTGGTAGTGGTAACGGCTTTCTTTACGGCCTTCTTGGCACCGGCCTTTACAACCTTTTCGGCTTTCTTACCCTTGGCCACTGCTTTTTTGGTGGTGGCAACAGCCTTTTTTACCGTTTTCTTGGCACTGGTCTTTACGGCTTTTTCCACTTTTTTACCCTTGGCAACGGTTTTCTTAACCGCTTTCTTCACATCCGCCTTTACGGCTTTCGATGCGGTAGCCTTTTTGGAAGCGGCTACTTTTGCAGTCGTTTTCTTTGCAGCGGCTTTCGCTGTTGTTTTTTTGGCAGCGGGTTTCGCCGTTTTCTTTGCCGTAGCGGCCTTCTTTGCCGGTTTTACCGTCTTCTTGGTTTCAGCTTTACCGGTCTTTTTGGCAGTTTGTTTTTCTGTTGCCATAGCGTCAAGAATTTTTCTTGGTTTTTTCCTCCATCAGGTAATGATGCAGATGTGAAGTTATTATTTGAATTGCTTTCTCGTTTGCTCCACCTTCCGGCACAATAATGTCGGCATAGCGTTTGGTGGGTTCTATAAACTGCATGTGCATGGGCTTGACCCAATTTTCGTAATGGGTCAGCACCTGGTCGTAATTGCGGCCGCGTTCATGTATGTCCCTGCGTATAATGCGCATCAGGCGGTCGTCACTGTCGGCATCTACAAAAATTTTGATATCCATCCTTTTCCTCATTTCAGGATCGGAAAGGATAAGGATGCCTTCCACTATCACCACATCGGTAGGATTTACCGTTATAGTTTCCTTGGCTCTGGCACAGGTGAGATAAGAATACACCGGCATCTCGATGGAACGGTTTTGCTTGAGCATATCCAGATGTTCCACCAACAAGGAAAATTCGATGGAGGAAGGATGGTCGAAATTAATCTTTTTCTTTTCTTCGGGTGTCAGCGAACCCTGATCCTTGTAATAGGCATCCTGCGGTATAACAGTAACTGAAGTGGAATTGCAACGGGTGGCAATTTTCTTTACCACAGTTGTCTTTCCTGAACCCGAACCGCCGGCAATACCTATGACAAGCATATTCCGATTAACTTTTATGAGCGTAAAAGTACAAAAAATCTTCTTATTCCAATCGACTTTTTATCTATCCGGCCCTGCTAATCATCGTACCGCAAAAAATTCTGCTGCGCATCGAACTTTAATTCCAAGCCAGAATTAAGTTCCAATTCGTATCCATGATGGTCTTTTTCTATGCTTTTGACAAAATTTTCCACATGGTTTTTTTGCACAAATTGCCGAATTTTTTCAGGAATGATTCTGTCGGGAACCGCCACATTTTCCCTTTCCACTTTTTTCCATTCTCCCCTACCGTTAAGTTCCACTTCAGAAAGATCAGTGTATTTTACCTCATACGACCGTACACCTGTCAGTTTTGTTTCCTGCTCGATATAGGACACGGTGAGATCACCGAAATGTGTCCGCAAAAAAATCTGCGCGATCGTTGGCAATTCTTCAAAAGAAACCGTCCGTTTGATCTCCGTTGAATCCGCCTTTCCCGTCCAGACGATGGCCACGGCAAAAATCAGGCTCAAAAAAATCTTTTTCATCTTGTAAAGCTTTTTAGATACACAAAGGTATAAAAAAAGCCGCTACTTACGCAGCGGCTCTGTTCCGTGCCCTCGCGGAGACTCGAACTCCGGGCCCAATGATTAAGAGTCATTTGCTCTACCAACTGAGCTACGAGGGCGAAACCCTTTTGATAAGGGAGTGCAAAGGTAGCACTTTTTATAAAAAATCCAAAATTTTATCCCCGGGGGCTTAAACCCCAAACTTGACTCCGAGATTCAATTCCTCCTCACAAAGGAAGAAATCCTTACACTTCCGGATCAAAACGGTGAAGGTCATCCAGGGGGATATCCTTCTCTCCGCAATTGTCTTTACTTTCAGAAAACTCGTGGCTCGCAAAAAGTGCCGCAATGCCTGTTATCTGTTTCAACCGCAAAAGTTCGTCTTTATCCATGCCGATATTGCGCATAATCCAGGTATCCGACATATTGGCCTTGGTGAGTTCAGCCACGATTTCACTCATCAACTCCACATTGTGCGTGCCTCTGGCTCGGTTGTGGCGTATGGTGGAAGCCATACGGTTGGAAATATCCTTATCGATAACCGTTACAGGCAACATGCCGTTTTCGCGCCGGTAGATCCGCTTGGAGGTTTTCAACACCATATAACGGTGATAGCCATCCACCAATTCGTATAAATCTTTTTCTGCATCGTAATAACAGACACAGGGCATCGTATAGCCATCTTCCCATATCGAAATTTCCAACAACTTCATTTCGGGAGGTGCCACGATATTGGGATTGTAACTGTTAGCCACAATTTTTTCTACCGGAACCGCGCGTACCTCATACACCGGACTCTTATATACCGCTTTCATTCTACTGTCTCCACTAAAGATTGATACTTTTCCATAATTTTTTTCCGCCGCAGTTTCTCTTCCTTATTGGGAGAAAAACCCATGTATTTACAGGCGTGATCGTTTTTAAGGATACATATGCACATCCGCTTGAAAGTAGGCAACAGGTTAAATTCCGGAATATTCGCATCATCTATATATTCCATCCGTACCGGTTTTTTGGTGGTACGGTAATTGCTTTTGCCTTCCACCCGGATAGGTACTCCCAACTGTTGCAGATGGGCAATGGTCTCATCGGAAAGCACTCCGCCTTTGTCCCGCCAGAAACGGATACTCACCGAAAGTTTTTCCAGATAATTTTTCCGGATACGTACCGGAAGTGTGGAAAGCAGGAAATACATATATTGCTCCCATGTCATTCCTTTGGGTATAGACACCTGCTGCCATCCAAAAGCGTTTGTCTTTCCATAAATGGCTGTGCAATTGACACCGTTCACCCTGCCTATCATCTTGCCCCACGTATTGGGATCTATGGCCCGATACAAGTAGAGACTCGATACTGCCTGAGAAATAAAGGGACTGGCTACCCGTTGGCTTTCCAAAGGCACACCGGCCATGTAAAACAAATCATAGAGATGATTGTAGTCCCAGCCTAATTTTCCGTTTGCCGTCCAAATATCGGTAGTACGCCAATCGTAGATAGGATAAGCATTGCAGATGATGCCGCCCGGCCATTGACGGATCCAACGCTTACTTAAAAAACGATGTTCGTTGTTGTATATACATCGCCAACGATGATAACTTTCTTGGGTACGGATACCTATCAGACACCAGGTACGACGGGCTTTTTTCCGTGCGTGAAGCCATGCGGCGAAACGGTTCTGAAACTCATAATCCCACATGTTGTTGTCGTAGAACGGAAAATCTTTCCATGTATAACTGCCTTCGGGCATCGGCCTCACCCAAAGTTTCTTTTTTTCTTCATCCCACGGCCGCCAATAGGCTTGGAACATAGAAGTACTGGTTTGCACCTTGAACGGGACACAGACGCGATATACGTCCACTATATCGGCGTTTGCAGCCAATAGGCGATCTACATAGGCCAAGGTTTCGCTGTATTGTATCTCGTAATAGATATGGAAAACGCCTATTTTTCGCTGAAGATTGTTCTTGCGTATATACTCTATGCAAAGGTTGAGCAATACCCCGCTGTCTTTTCCCCCCGAAAAAGAAACATAGATATTGTCGAAATTATCGAACAATACCTTGAGCCGTTCTTGGGCAAGCTGGTAAACGTTCATGCTTTGTGTTTTTTTCCCACGTATTCCATCTTCACATAGAGCTTCCATTCCTTTACGGCACTGAAGCCCAATCCCTCGAACATTGCTTTGTGCTGCATCAACGCCAAAGCCTGCAGTTTATATTTTCTACGGCAAAATTTCATGATTTCCTGCACCATGATTGGAAACAGACCGTCTTCTTTCACCGCCATATAATAGTTGTTGATTTTCGCCGTTTTTTTAGTGAGTTTCACTTCTACGGGGAAAAAACCGATCACTTTTTTCTTGTCGATGGCAACGAACCATATATGGTCAGGCGAAGTCCAGAAAGGATAGTCATGATTATAGTGAAGCACTTTGCGGCTCATCACCAAAGGTGCGACCAATTTATATAAACGTGCCGATTGGCCTTCCAATATTTCGACGGTCATGATTGAATGGTTTGGAGGTTAATCAGGCTATGCCACAAGCGGCAATACCTGATAGCAAATATACGGTTTTATCGGCTTTTGACACAAAAATATCAAAACGAGACCACCCAATCAGGGAGCAAAACCTCTGATAACCGCACTTTTCCTTACGGCCGGAGTATCTGTTTTACCTCTTCCAGCACGTCGTCGGCCTTGCGCACCATACGGCGATTCATGCGGAACCCGATGGAGCCTCCGAGAACGGCACCGCACAGGAGGCCGGTGCAGAGAAAGAAGAATTCCTGGTTTTCGTAGCCCATGCCGGTATAGATTTCATACATGAGCCAGCCCAGCCATAAGGTTACCATCGGAATACCGATGCGGGGCCAACGGGCGTACTGGCGTTTGAAGCGGCTCATGCGGTCGGCCACATCCACCAGGCTTCCGCACGCAAAATCGAGGGAACGCACGGGATAGTGCATCACCACGGTGGCAACGATGCAGACCAGCATCATCAGTTCGGAGGCGATGACAAATGCGGAAGAAACATGGTAAAAACGGAAGAAAGTGGAGGGTATCACACACATCATGGCCAGACACAATATAATGATGCGCAGGGCAAAACCGCTTATTTCATCGGCTTTCCGCTGCATGGCCTGACGAATGGCAGGTTCGTTCAGCTTCAGGTTTTCCGATACCAATTTTTTGAGGGATTCCAATTCCTCTTTCATTTGTATATATTCAGATTCGGGAACTTCCAGGGTTTTCATCTGCGTGTGTTTTTGAGGGTTGATGTTGAAGATTATTTTTCCGGGGCGGCTTTCTTGAGTTCTTCCTTGATGCGGAACAGCCGCACGCCCACATTCTTTGCCGAAATGCCCACAA
>CAYTCD010000004.1:22158-40395 GCA_964436335.1 uncultured Bacteroidaceae bacterium | reverse complement strand
CCCGGTTGGAGAACTTACAGGCGGGCATGTACGTATTGACTGCCACCGATGCGCTCGGTATCCAATCACGCCATACTTTCCATCTGACCGAACCCGAACCTTTACGGATTACCACCGATCAGATGCAACAGGCTTCTTATCCGGGAAGCGAAGACGGTATCGTTTCTCCTATCAAGGCCGACGTCCGCATTCACGTTTCCGTTTCGGGTGGAACGCCACCTTACCGCTACCGTTGGAGCGGTGCGGATTATAAAGACTCCATAGGCGAAGAAGCCGGCATAGACAGTCTTTTGCCCGGTTCGTTCAGACTCTTTTTGACAGATCATGCCGGCTGCATGACCGATACGATGTTTGTTCTTCCTTATGTGGCGCCGCTTATCGGCACGATTAGCGTGGAAAAACCTATTTCCTGCTTTGGTATGTCGGATGCGGTGTTGGGTGCGGATATAACGGGCGGAACACCGCCCTATACCCTGCAATGGTACAAAGATGGAGATTCTTTGGGTAACCGGATAAAGTTGATGAACGCAGGCTACGGTAACTACCGCTTGGTTGTAAGTGACTCACTCCAAGTGCATGCCTCCTATTCATTCCTATTGGAGCAACCCGACAGCCTTACCTTGCGTCTGTTCCCCCTTGCGGGACTCTGCCATGGGGATTCTTTGGGAAAAGCAGTGGCCGAAGTACGGGGCGGCACCTTTCCCTATACTTACGATTGGTACCTTGACAGCGAACTTCTGCCTTGTAAGGATTCTTTACTTACCCACCTCGAAACTGCGACCATCGGTTTATCCGTTACCGACAGACGAGGCTGTGCGACAAGCGACTCCACATCGGTTACCGCTCCCACCGCCCTGCAAGTGGCACACACGCTTATGCCTCCCTCCTATACCGGCAGCCTGTGGAAATCCGAACCTCAACCGGTAAACGACGGTGAAATCCGGCTTTATGCCGCAGGTGGAACACCACCATACCGGTACGAATGGCTTAACGGCGATACAAACAGCCTGATAACACAGGCCGACAGCGGATTTTACCAAGTGAATGTATGGGATCGCAACGATTGTGAAACAAGTCTTTCTTTCTATCTGAAACGCACGCCCGAACTTATAGCCCATCTTGATTTACTGGCAGAACCTCTGTGTTTTGACGAGGCAACGGCCAAGTTTTCGCTCTCCGTTCAGGGTGGAAAGAAACCCTATACCTACGATTGGTACCGAAACGGAAAATGGATCGGTGAAGATTCGGTTCTGCCGGCAGAAGAAATGCGTGCCGGCCTATACCAGATAACGGTGCGCGATGCCAACGGCATTATCAGCCGCGACAGCCTGCGGGTGCGGCAACCCGAACCGCTTTCGGCGTCGGCCCATATCCGCGATGCTTCGGCCTGGCAATTTAAAAATGGAGAGATACGCGTGGAGATAAAGGGCGGTGTTCCACCTTACAACCTTATGTGGAACAACGGAGACAGCGGATATCTTTTAACTGATATCGGACGCGGCACCTATTCCCTTGAGGTTACAGACGCCCATCTCTGCCATTTCAACCACACCTATACGGTAAACAGCCCCGACTCGCTCCATATCGCTTCGATGGCCGTGCAGCACACAACAGAAAACAAATCTGACGGAGCCATTCATCTCAATGTTCAAGGTGGCATGCCGCCCTATTTTTTCCGTTGGGAAGACGCAATCGGAAAAATCCTGCAGAAAGACAGTGCACGACAAGGCAGTTTTGCGATCGAAAACATTTCCGAAGGTATTTACCGCTTTCATCTCACCGATGCAGGCGGAGCTTCTCTAGATCGATTGGTGGAAGTGCGTCTATTGCAACAACTGGAGGTTTCGCTCTTAATCGAAAAAGAAATCGCCTGTCATGGTCAAAACGCAAGCGTACAGATATGGATTCAGGGAGGGAAACCGCCTTACGCCTGTGTGTTGGAAACCCCGGATTCCGTGCAAACCTTTATGCTATACAATGAAAAAGCCATGCGTATGGAAAATTTTGCGGCCGGCAATTACCGTATATCGGTGCGCGATGCAGAAAACACCACTCGTTCGGCCACGCTCTTCATTCCCCAACCCGATCCGCTGGTGGTAACAGCGGATATAGAAAACAGTGAGGACACGGCGTCCGACGGTTCCTTTGTACTGCGGGTTCAAGGCGGACGTCCGCCATACCGTTACTTCTGGAACACAGGAAACGTGTGCGAAAGACAGGATTTTGTCCGTAACAGGAGTTACTGGGCGGAAGTACGCGACGGAGGCGAATGCAGCGTTTTCATCGCATTGGATTCCGTGATATCGGAAAAACTCCGGATCTCGCTTACGCAGATTTCCGATATCCATTGCCATGGCGAAGCAACAGCGGCCTTGAAAGTGGAAATACAGAACGGAAAGCCACCTTTCCGCATACGTTGGTCGAACAACGACACAACTACAGAAATCCGTAAATTGCCGGCCGGCGAATATTGGGTCAATGTGGAAGATGCCAACGGAAAAACCGATTCCGCCATCTGGCCTATACGGGAACCGGATGTTTTAAAGAACCATATCTCCACACAGAATCCCTCTTGTTACGGCATGCATGACGGTTCTATCCAACTGCGCACCACAGGAGGAAGCGGCTATTTCATTTACACCTGGAACACGGGGCATTATACCGACAACCTGACGGATCTTCCACAAGGAACCTATTCGGTGCGCACCTCAGACCGTATGCAATGTAACATTATCGATACCATTGTATTGAGCGAACCGGCAAGATTGGAAAGCGATCTGCATGTAATGCCCATCCTTTGCCCCGACGAAACGGGACGTATCGAATGGTTCGGCCAGGGGGGAACGCAACCCTATATCTATCATTGGGCGGGCGAAAAAGAACAGGGACAATCTCCGATCATCGACCCTGCTTTTGCGGGCAACTACCGTTTATCGTTACGCGACAGCAATCACTGCCGCTTCGACACAAGCCTGTCGCTTTCCAATCCCCATATCCTGCAGTATTCATGGGAAAAAGAAAAAGCGTTGTGCATTGGACAAAGCATTCTCCTCAAAGCCGAGGGTCTCGATACGATTCCCGATCTGGAATATCTCTGGGTATTTCCCGATGGAAGCGTTTCGGACCAAGCCCAGCCTCGAACCCAGATGGCTGGCCTGCATAAACTTACTTTGGTTCAAAACCATCGTTGCATCTATCGCGACAGCGTTTGGGTAACAGCTTCTGAAGACAGTATTCACGCCGAATTTTGGGTCAGCAGCCAAATCACCGCCAAACAATCCTGCCTGTTGGTGAATCTTTCGGCATTTCAACCCGACAGCATCGTCTGGCATATTCCGGAGACCGCCGAAATAGTGGAAAAAGACGGAAATTATCTTGAACTCCGTTTTCCGGAAGCGGGGAGCCATACGGTGGGCATGACTTCTTTCAAAGGCTTTTGTTCCGAATCCATATTCAGACAGATACAGGTGTATGATGCCATCCTGAAACATAACGGAGACGAAGAGAATCTGCCCGTACGTTGGAAAGTAAGCCCTAATCCGAGCCTCTCCACCTGTAGTCTTACAGGCGAAAGCGACCATCCCCTTAAAGTACGCTACCGACTTGTACGGGCCTCCACCGGACAAATCATCGAGCAGGGAAAATTCGATATACCGGAAGGGGGGCGCATTAACCGTCCGATCCTTAACGGAAATGTACCCGCCGGCATTTATATCCTCCTGATCGAATATGGCTTGGAGAATAGAAATTTCAAATTGATAAGACTTTAATTTTTACACCATGAAAAAATCGAAAAATATTTTGAACACAACATGCCTGATGGTCTTATTTTCCCTCCTTCTTGCCGGAGGAGGGAAAGCCCAGACGGTTTCTCCCGTATATTCGCAAACCTTCCTACAGGCACCCTATTACTATAGGTTGCATGACTGGAATATGATGCCCACCGACCGCATGCGGGTCAGAATCCGTATGCTTGACCACAAGGTGGAAAACGCCACGCTTTACCTGCGTATGAAAATGGTCTCGGACAATCTGACTATCGAAAACAACCGTCCGTTGCCTATCGCCATCCATTTATCGGGAGGTGGTGAAACGGAGTTGGATGCAGGGCAACTGAGTGCGTATTTCCTACCTGCCAATCTGCAATACAGCGGTAAGGCCAAACAAGAATTCCTATTATCGGGAGGCTTGCTCCCCGACGGCGTTTACCGTCTCTACTTTGAGGTTTACGAAGCGTCTTCGGGCAACAAGGTGTCGATTCAGGAGATGCCGGCCTTCTTTACACTTTTGGCAAGCGAACCACCGATTCTGAATCTTCCGCAAACAGAAAACGTAATTTACTATGGGAAACAGAATCATATCCGTTTTATGTGGACACCGCGCCACTTGCAGGCCGCCGGATTTTTCCAGACTGTTTACAGTTTTGAACTTTCTCTGATTCCGGAAGGAGCACAAAATTGGAAAGAGTATTTCCATACCCTTCCACGTATCCTCAAAGAGGAATCCCGTCAACCTTATTTCGACTACGGCGCGATGCAACCTCAACTCATTCCCGGCAAGCAATATGCATTCAGGGTACGTGCCACCTGCACCAACGCCGCAGGCGAAAGCCTCTACATCAAGAACGAAGGCTACAGCGAAGTGTTCATGTTTTATTACGAAGAAGATTGTCCGACAGTGCCACAACTGCGCATCACCGGAATTTCTTCCAAAAAGGCACTTATAAGCTGGACCGAACCCATACAAGCCAAATCGTACAGACTGCAATATCGTAAAAACGGGAGTGCCGATGCCCGATGGTTCAACTGTAAAGAAGAACTCACAGCCGGTATTTCTTCCGTCTCCCTTACCGATTTGGAACCATCCACCGGCTATGAATGCCGGATTACTGTAACCTGTGATTATTCTCAAAGCAAAAACAACGTGATATACCGCTTTACCACACTTTCCGATGACAACACGCAACTGCAATGTGGCAAGCATCCCGATGCGGGAAGTACGGAAAAAAGCCAGATACCTCTATCTTCTTTACAGATGTTTGATCAGGTTCGGACCGACAACGGGTTTGTGTTCGAGATAGAAGAAGCGACGGGAGAAAACGGTATATTCAGCGGTAAAGGATACACCCATATTCCGCTTTTGGCGAACACGGGGGTCAGGGTGAAGTTCAAGAACGTTTTCATCAACAAAAACTACGAACTGGTTTCGGGCGTATTTAAAGCCGAAGCCACAATCGAAGAATAAAAATGAAACAAATCTTATTCCTCTATCGCCCAATCGTTCAATTCCATTCCCAATACCCGCAGTTGTTTGCAAACACGGTGGTGGCAGAAAGCCCGCAGACGATACCCCGCACGTCGGGCATAATGCAGATAATCCTGCCAAAAAGCCCGGGTCAGCATCCAACTTGCCAAAACGGGAACAAACCATACCCAGGAACGGATAAAAATCCAATACAATACGATATAGACGATGTAGAACAAACCTGTCATGATAAGTTGCGTAAGCACAAAATCAAAACTTGTCCTCAACATCGGATTCTTGATCCGGAGGGAAATCTGACGCGCCTTATGCCGACCGAACCATACCGGAAGTCCGGTAAAACAGATTCCGTAAATGGCAAAAGGAAACCCCGCCGCCAGCAACAGCAAATCGGCCAAAATCCTGCAGAAAGACACCGGTCTGTCTATATCCCGCACACTCAGACGGTGTTTTTCCAAAGCCGCACGATAGGTATCGGCTGCCGCGCGTACCTGTTCCATTCGTTGCGGTTCGGTTCGGACGATATGAGCCATCAGCCTACGGTCGGCTTCCAGCTGATGCGGAAAATAACGGAGCCTAAGCCCTTCCTTGCCACACACCGATGGACGGACAGCTTCCCGTAGAAAATCGTAAGTGGCGTAATGTTCGGTAGGAATATCCAGCATCTGGGCCCGGATGGCTGCCTGTATTTCTTCGGCCAACAATGTCATTGCCTTGGGTGGATTATCGCGATACGTATCATAATACTTGCTCAGCTTTACCGGTGTGCCGAAACGGATACAGAGTTTGGCACGGGAGGCAAAATAATCCGAATAATGGTTTCCGACAGGCATCACCAGCATATTTTCCGGAAAGCCGTTCCTTTCGGCCGCTTCGAACGCGATACGGGCAAAACCTTTTTTTACCGGGGCCAGATAATGCCCCTCCTGATGCTGGCCTTCCGGAAACATGCCCACCGGATACCCCATGGCTATCAACTTGGCCGCTTCATTAAAGATAGCCGCGTTCTCGCCCAGATTATCCCTGCCGTCCCGTTGCCGGTAAACCGGCATCACCTTGCAGAAATTGAGAATCTTAGCCGTGTTCTTTTTCTTAAAGATATCGGCACGTGCCAGAAACACGGCCACATAGCGCAACGGCAGGGCAAAAAGGATAGCCAAGGCGTCAATGAGACCGTTCTGATGATTGGAAACCATCAGAACCGGTGTGCCGGCAGGCGGCAGATTTTCTTTGTGGAGAACGTGGAAGCGACGGTAATAGGCTTTTGAAAAAATCAAAGCCAACCATTTACGGAAAAAAGAATACCAAAAGGATTTCTTCTCCACGATATCGAAAAACACCATAGATTCAATTTTTTGCGTTACATACTTACCAAAAGGTACATTGCCACCCCCAGATAATTGCCCACCGCATACCCCAGTAAACCGACCATGATACCGCTCAGGAGACATCGCCGGCTTTTCATCAGACCCGCCACCGTGGGTACAAAAGGTGGTGAGAATACCAATCCGACAACGGAAATGGTAAAAAGATCGGCATCCACCCTGCACAGCTTGGCAAGCAAAAAATGGAAAAACAGACAAAGCAACAACACCGTTGCGATAAACAGCAACAGACTATAAGTGGAGGTCCCCACTTTGGCTATACTGAACTGGGAGGCCACAATGATACTGAACACCAAAATAAAGTACATACCCAACTCAAACATCTTGGGCGTACGGCGCAACTTTTCCCAAAACGAACAGATAATGGAAAGCGTGGTTACGACAAGGATCACGGAGATAACCCGATAATCGGGTTCTACCCATAGAAAACTGATCCCTGCGGCGATCAAACACACACCCAAAGCACAGAAAAAAGGCAAGAGCAACCGCTTCAGCACCACCCACCGCATCATGCCCGAATAGTCTTCAAAACTCATGGATTCCCCCATATCCGTAACCTTGTCCGGCACATAGGGCAGAACGCGGCGCACGATTCTGTAACCACCGCCCACCAGAAAGGCCAAAAGAAAAAAGGTGATGAATATCTCGAAGGTATTAACCAACACAAAAGTTTCCGAAGACGGTTGCAAGGCCATCTTGAGTGATGCCACATTGGGTGTTCCACCCGTGTAGAAACCCATCATCAACCCGGCGGCTTTTTCCAATTCGACCACATCGCTGCCCTTGAAAAGCAAGAAAGCCAAGGTTACCGCCATTCCTACGGCTACGATACCGCAGAGAAACACCACAAAAGTCCTACCCAAACTTTTTATCCACAACCTGAAATCCGATGAAAAAAGCATCAATGGCAAAGCAAGCGGGATACAGATGTTCTGCAAGGATCCCTGCAAGGAAGCCAAAGTTTCCGCACCCGCAAGATTTTCTCCCGTAAGGCCACTCAACGACATAAGGATACCCAATGCGTAAGCCAGCACTATCGTGCCCACTTTCGACAAGGCTTTATACTTACGGTAAAGCCAGATAATGAGAAACGGCCCTGCCAGATATAAAACCAACACCATCGCTATCCTCAACATTGATGTTCCGTTTTCCATCTTTCCGTTCTATTCTGATTTCGGCAGACAAAAATAACAAAGTCGTGCGAAAGAGAAACCGTATTTATGTTGTATCTTCGCTGTCGCTCTTGAATGTTGCCATGATAGAAAAACAATATTTCGGATTTGCCTGGCCGCTTTCTGCGGATAGAAAACAGATGCCGGAAGGTTTGCTTGACCGCGTGAATCTTCTGCAGAAGGAAGGTTTTACGGTGTTCAAGATACAATTGTTTTACCAAGCCGATCCGGATTTTTCCTTAAGTACCTGCCAACAAGAACTGGTCCGTTTTTTTTCCATCCATTTTTCCGGACGGGTTCCGGCCATAAGCATCGCCGTTCAGCCACCCGTTTCGGAAAATCTGTTGGAAGCTGAATTATGGTGTGTTCCCGCTACAGCCGATTGCCGGTTCGATACCTTCAACGGGCTTCCCTTTGTAGAAATAACACACGAAAACATATGCGAAATGTGGAGTTCGGGGCTGACGGCCGACTACTTGTCCGTACCAAACGGCATCCACCCCGTACAAGAAGCGGCAAAGGCCTGTTTTGAAAAAGTATCGGAACTGCTTCACCACACCGGCTATTCCTACGATAATATCTTCAGACAATGGAATTACGTGGGCCATATTCTCAAACTTTCTTCCATTGCGGACAAGACCGTTCAGAATTATCAACTATTTAACGAAATACGCGCCGTTTATTACCAAAACAAGCAAGACCGCAGTCAATATCCGGCCGCCACGGGAATCGGTATGGACTACGCGGGAATCGGCATCGACTTTGTTGCCGTAAAAGATCTTTCGGGGCAAACCGGACGCGATATGCCGATGAAAAGCCCCGTGCAGAAAGACGCCTACCGCTACCAAAATGAAGTTCTGGTAGGTGAAAGCCTTCTTTTTACATCTTCAGACCATACGGCCAAACAAGCCCCGTTGTTCGAAAGGGGAAGATGCTTCCTAACTGAAAAAGACGGCAGAAACACCGCTTTGGCCATGATTTCAGGCACTGCCTCCATACGGGGAGAGGAAACGGTAAATCAAAACGACTTGGTCCGACAGACCGAAAATACATTACGGTTTATCGATGAACTGGCACAAGAAAGCGCTTTACAAGATATCCGTTACCAACGGGCAAGAATGTACCTCAAACCCGGTCAAAACGTTGAACAGGCCGTACGGATTTTTCAGGACCGATATCCGGCCGGTTGCCTCTGCACGGTGGTACAAGCCGAAGTTTGCCGCGAGAACCTGCTGGTGGAAATAGAAACCGATCTCAAGGCCACCCGCACCATGCAAGCATAAATAAGCACATTTCCTACAGGCGCCGCATCACCCGTTCCACCATCGTGTTCTTCCAAGACAGATAGTCGCCAAAGAGGATATGTTCGCGCGCCTGCCCCACCAGCCAAAGGTAAAAGGCCAGGTTGTGCAGGCTGGCGATCATGGCCGCCAGATGTTCCTGGGCGTGGAAAAGATGCCGCAGGTAGGCTTTTGTATAGAGGGTATCCACATAGCTGGCGCCGTCTTCTTCAATGGGCGAGAAATCATCCGCCCATTTCTTGTTCTTCATGTTCATGATGCCGTTTTTAGTGAACAGCATCGCGTTGCGCCCGTTGCGGGTCGGCATCACGCAATCGAACATATCCACCCCTTGGGCGATGCCTTCCAAGATGTTTTCGGGCGTTCCCACCCCCATCAGATAACGGGGCTTGTTCTGCGGCAGGATATCGCAGACCAGTTCGGTGAGCTCATACATGATTTCCTTGGGTTCCCCCACCGAAAGACCGCCGATGGCGCAACCGCCCGCCACTTCCACCGAAGCGGCCTTCTGTGCCGACACCTTGCGCAAATCGGCATAGACACTGCCCTGCACGATAGGAAACAAGGTCTGGCTGTAGCCGTATAAAGGCTCTGTTTCGGTAAAGCGTTTCACACAGCGGTCCAACCACTTATGGGTCATATCCATCGACTTCTTGGCATAGCCGTATTCGCAGGGGTAAGGCGTGCATTCGTCAAAAGCCATCATGATGTCGGCACCGATGCAGCGTTCTATGTCCATTACCTTTTCGGGCGTGAAAAGATGCTTGGAGCCGTCTATATGGGAGCGGAACTCCACGCCTTCTTCGGCGTTTATCTTGCGCGTTCCGGCCAGCGAATACACTTGGAAACCGCCGCTGTCGGTAAGCATGGGGCGGTTCCAGGCGTTGAACTTCTGTATTCCGCCGGCTTTCCGGATAATGTCCAATCCCGGACGGAGATAGAGATGATACGTATTGCCCAGGATAATCTGCGCCTTTACATCCTTTACCAAATCGGCGGCCTGCACCGCCTTTACCGAGCCGACCGTTCCCACGGGCATGAAAATGGGGGTCTGTATCTTGCCGTGGTCGGTGGTGATTTCTCCGGCCCGCGCCTTGCTGCGGCTATCCTTCGCCTGAACCTCAAACTGCATAACTGGCTTGCTTTTGCAAAGGGTCAAAGATAACTTGTTATACGGGATAATACAACTTGGCCTCTGCGGTCCCCCCCTAAGCGCAAAATCAAACTGCGTTTGCTTTTGCGCTCAACTTATTCGTACCTTTAACTTCGTTGAAGGTACTCCGTCTCGGCAGAAGTAAACTTTCGTTTTCTTCCGCACTTAAGGGCGGCCGCAGATTCCAAGCGAGTTTGGCCTCTGCGGTCGCCCCTAAGCGCAAAATCAAACTGCGTTTGCTTTTGCGCTCAACTTATTCGTACCTTTGCGCGTTATGGATTTTTACTATCACCTTGATGTATGGGAATGGCTGTTGTCGGCCGGTCTGCTGATAACTGTCATACTGTTTGTCCGTTTCTACCTCCGTGCGTATGCGGCTATCGCCACATTTTCTTCGCCGGTGCCGCAAAACGAGAAAAAGCCTGTTTCCGTGGTTCTTTCGGGCAAGAACCAGTACGAGATGCTCAAAAAGAACCTCACCTTCTGGCTGGAACAGCAATACCCTGACTTTGAGGTAATCGTGGTTTACGAAAATTCCGACGAAGACGTTGCAGGTTTGCTCCAGGAGTTCGCACGGCGTTATGATAAGTTAAAGTTGATCAATGCCAACCAAAGCATCAACTTTTTCGACGAACAGAAATTTTCACTCTCGATCGGTGTCAAATCGGCGTTGAACGAATACGTGATACTTTCCGATCCCCGTTTCCGCCCTACCGGCGAACATTGCATCGATTATATGCAGGCGGCATTCGGTCCCAAGACCCAGGTGGTTATCGGACATCCCGTCCACACCGAAAAAAAGGGAGGCCTCTGCTCATTTCTCAACTACCGCATCGTGGAAACGGCCATGCAGTTTATCGGATTCGCCATCAAAGGAAAACCTTTCATAGGGCACCATGCCCTGATAGCCTATCGGAAAGACTTTTTTCTCGAACATCAAGGTTATTCCGATATCTATGCCCTCAACACGGGCATGTTCGACCGTATAGGGTCACATATCGGAAAAGGAGAAGAAGCGAACGTGCAATTGGCCCCCGAAGCGGAAGTGCGCTATACGGGAAAATTCGGCTTGGCTTCGGTGTTGAGATTTGAACGCCAATACCTCAACACCCTCTACAGTGAACCCTCTATTGTAAAACGGGAAATCAAGATTTACCGCAAAATCATTCCTGTCTTTTACTTGTTTCTAACCGGCGGAACCGTTTATTTCTGCCAACGCTTCCTACAGGGATATTATCCAGAATTCCCGTTGTGGTTCGTGATTTTTGCCGGTATCGTATTGATTAAATTTATTTTGCAAAGCATCTTCATGCAACGGGCGGCCAATGCCTTGCGTGCGGGTCTGCTGTGGCTTTGCCTACCATTGTATGCGATTTTATATCTACCTTTGCAGGTTGCACTTATTTTTTGGAGGAGACGCAGCCGCAAATGACAGACAAGGAGGAAGATTGCCGGTTGGTCGGAGCGATTTTGACTGACACCGATCAAGTTGCAAGTTCCCGTTTGGTAAACAAATACCATGAATCGCTTTTGCAGTTCATTACCGACAGGATCGGCAACGAGATCGAGGCCGAAGACCTTTTGCAGGAAATCTTTGCCAAGGTCTTCAACGGATTGCATACGTTTAATCCACGTTATGCTTTCAGCACTTGGGTCTATAATATCGCCAGCCATAGCTGCATCGACTACATGCGCAAAACAGGCCGGGAAAACGGAATCGAAAAAAGCGGTTCCTTACAGGATGAAGCTCTGACGGTTGTTTTCTCCGAAGAAGCATGCGAATCAGAAGCGGAACCTATTGTGCCACACCCGCGCGAATTGATGTCGTTGCTGCCGAAAAAATACCGAACAGTATTTGCCTTACGGTATCTCGAAAAAAAGAAATACCGCCAGATAGCCGAAGAAGCCGGGATTCCGATAGGCACTGTAAAAACCTATTTGTTCAGAGCGAAAGCCGTTTTGAACACCAAAGCCCAAAAAACGGACAAAGACAATGCGTAAGATAGACGGATATATCATCAAAAAGTTTCTGGGGTCTTTTTTTGCTTCCATTGCATTGATCATCATTATTGTGGTCGTTTTCGACATATCCGAAAAACTCGACAAGTTCCTGGAAAAAGATGTTTCCCTACATGCCATTGTATGGGATTATTACGTGAATTTCATTCCGTATTTCGTCAACATGTTCAGTTCGCTGTTCCTTTTTATCGCCGTTATCTTTTTTACTTCCCGACTGGCCCAGAACACCGAAATCGTACCTATTCTGGGTTCGGGCATCAGTTTTTACCGGCTCATGGTTCCTTATATCTTCTGCGCCTTGCTGATCGGAACACTCAATCTTGTGTTGGCCAATTTTGTGATTCCGGACGTAAATAAAAGCCGTGTCGCCTTTGAACGGCTCTATATCAAACATCCCTACCAGAACTCCAATACCAATATCCATATCCAGTTTGACAGCACCACCTACTACTATGTGGAGAGTTTCGACAATCAGGCCGATGTGGGCTATCGGTTCACCCGCGAAAAAATAGAGAACAACCGTATGCTCGAAAAACTCAGCGCCCGCAATATCCGTTTTGATTCGGCCAAGGATTTATGGATTCTGAATGACTATGTGGACCGGGTGTTGCTGGATGATGGAGAACAGGTGGAACGCGGTCGGCGGAAGGAATTGGCCATGCCTGTCCGTCCTTTGGATTTTGCCGCCGATTACGTAAAGGTGGACGAACAGAATTACCATGAACTGAACCAGCTCATCAAAAAGGAAAAACTGCGCGGAAGCAATCGCGTGGTTTATTACCGATACGAAAGATTGCAGCGATTCCTCCATCCGCTTTCTGCCGTTATCCTTACACTGATAGGGCTTGCACTGTCTTCGAACAAGACACGCCGTGGCATGGGTAAAAACCTTGCGACCGGCATCGCTTTGGCTTTTACCTTTATCTTGTTCATGCAGATGTCGAAAGTATTCGCCGTTTCCGGAACCATGCCTGTATGGTTGGCGGCTCTGTTGCCTATCTTTATCTACGGTATCATCGCCGCTTATCTGATCCGTATCGCACCCAAATAAATCCGGCGATGTCTTTTATCGACTCTTTTTATCTGAGGCTAATGCGGAAACGGCTGCGGAAAATCGATGATTTTTCCGTCCATGCCTGTCAAATACAGCAAAACCAGCTCGCATACCTGCTACAAAGGGCTGCCTCCACCGAATATGGACAAAAATACGGTTTTGCAGATATCCGATCGGCAAATGATTTTTGCCGGAAAGTACCCCTTATCACCTATCCCGAACTACAACCTTATGTGGAACGTCTCATGCGTGGCGAAAACGGGCTTCTTTGGCCCGAATCCATCAAATGGTTTTCAAAGTCTTCGGGTACCACCCACTCCCAAAGCAAATATATTCCGGTGAGCCGTGAAGCGCTTGATTGCTGTCATTACAAGGGCGGAAAAGATCTCTTTGCGCTCTATCTCCAATCGCATCCCGACAGCGGTGTTTTTTCCGGCAAAAACATATCGATGGGCGGAAGCCTGCATGCCTGGCCGGCCAATCCGGCTATTCAATGCGGCGATGTTTCAGCCATCATCACCCAAGACCTTCCCTTTTGGGCAGAACTCAGACGCGCACCCAAAAAACGTATCGCCTTGATGGATGAATGGGAGTCTAAACTGCAAAAGATGGCGGAAACCACGATCCGGCAAGATGTGCGCAGTTTTCTCGGCGTTCCTTCCTGGACACTGCTGTTTTTGCAAAGAGTGCTCGAACTGTCCGGCAAACGGAATCTGCGTGAGGTGTGGCCTAACATGGAACTGTTTGTACACGGAGGTGTAAGTTTCACACCTTATATCGAACAATTCAGAAATCTCATCGGAGAACCTTTTTCCTATTGGGAAACCTACAACGCCTCCGAAGGATTTTTCGGCATACAGCATACCGAGAGCGAAAAAGATATGCTGCTCATGCTCGACTACGGTGTGTACTATGAATTCCTGCCAACCGAAGAAATCGGTTCGCCTCATCCGCATACCCTCACGATCGGAGAGGTGGAAACCGGCCGGAACTACGCCCTCATCATCTCCACCAATGCCGGTTTGTGGCGGTACATGATCGGCGACACGATTGTATTCACTTCACTCAAACCATACCGTTTCCGCATCAGTGGCCGCACACGGCATTTCATCAACACCTTTGGTGAAGAACTCATCATCGAGAACGCCGATACCGGCCTTGCCTTTGCCTGTCTTTACACCAAAAGTGAAATAAACGAATACACGGCGGCACCTTTCTTTTTGGATGCCAACAACTGCGCCCGCCACCAATGGCTTATAGAGTTTAAACGTCCGCCCGAAAATCTCGATGCTTTCGCCGATCTTCTGGATACAAAACTCAAAGAAATCAACAGCGACTACGCGGCAAAACGATACAATAGCCTTATTCTCAAAAAACCCGAAATCATCATGCTCCCGGAAGGAACCTTCCTTGCCTGGCTCAAAGAAAAAAACAAACTGGGCGGACAACACAAGGTACCCCGCCTTAGCAATAACCGGCAGTACGCCGACGAAATACTCAAACTCCTGCCCAAATCATGTCTTTAGAAAGAATCACATTTCTGCTCCGGCAAGGTTTTTCGCATTTTTGGGAGAGCCGCTACCGCAACTACATTATCGTTACGGTATTGTTCCTGCTTTGGATTACCGTTTTTTCCCCCAACACGGTTTCAACCCAGATCCGCGCCTACCGGGAATTGCGGGAACTTAGGCGCATGAAGGAATTCTATCAAAAAGAAATTGCGGAAAACGAGGCGCTGATACACAAATTCAAGACTGATTTAGAATTTGTGGAAACCTACGGACGGGAAAACTATCTGATGAAAAAAGACAACGAGGATATCTTTCTCTTTGTTGAAGAAACCGCCCCCACTTCTTCTCCACGTCTCCTTTTCAAAAGAAAAACGAACAAGGAAACCCGCTGAACATTCTTTCTACTGAGGATCCACATCCACAACAACCCGTATCGAGCGGTATTCCGGTACGGACAGAAATTCGTGGATACATTCGCCAAGACGCGCTTTCATACGTTCGATTTGCGGTGTGGTACGTTCTATCTTTAAAAGAATATTCCGGATATAATAGGTATTGATTCGGCTCACCAACGGATACTCGGGTCCCAACACACGTTCTCCGTAAAGATTTGTCAATTGCCGCGCCAAAAAATCCGCCGCCGCACACACCACATTCTCTTCCTTATGCCGCACACCCACACTTATCAAACGGTAGAAAGGCGGATAACGGAACATCATGCGCTCTTCTATCTGGTGCGTGTACATAGAAGCATAATCATTGTTCATCACATCCCCTATCACCTGATATTCCGGCCTGTGTGTCTGTATCACCACCTCTCCCCCTCCTCCTCTGCGGCCAGCCCGTCCGCTTACCTGCGTCATTAACTGAAAACTGCGTTCATACGCTCTGAAATCGGGAAAAGAAATCAGGCTGTCGGCATCCACGATACCCACCACAGCCACATTGTCGAAGTCCAATCCTTTGGTTACCATCTGCGTTCCGACCAATACATCTATCTTGCGGTCACGAAAATCGTCTATAATGCGGTGAAACGATCCCTTGGCCCGGGTACTGTCCAAATCCATACGCCCCACCTTGGCATGGGGAAAAAGCAAAGCCAAGTCTTCTTCCAAACGTTCTGTTCCAAAACCCTTCAGTTTTAAAGCGGAACTTCCGCACTGCGGGCATATGCCCGGCAAAGCCGCCGTATAGCCACAATAATGGCAGCTGAGTGAAGAAGGATGTTTATGATAGGTAAGCGTAACATCACAATTCTCGCAAACCGGCACATATCCGCAAACATCACATTCAATCCGCGATGAAAAGCCGCGCCGGTTCTGGAACAGAATCACCTGCTTGCCGTTTTCCAGAGCTTGCTTCATCTTATCCACCAAAAGGGAAGAAAAATTCCCTTGCATCGTCTTGCGCCTTTTTTCCTCTTTGATGTCCGATACCAATACCGTAGGCAGTTTTACACCGCCGTATCGGGTAAACAAGGTGGCAAGCGCATATTTTCCATGCAAAGCGTTATAATAAGACTCCAACGAAGGTGTGGCCGAACCCAACACTACCTTGGCCCCATGCAGATGGGCAAGATAAACAGCTGCGTCACGGGCGTGATAACGGGGTGCGGGATCCTGTTGTTTATAGGAGGTGTCGTGTTCCTCATCCACAATCACCAATCCCAAATTGTCATAAGGGAGAAACAAGGCCGAACGGGCACCCAAAATAATCGGATAACGCTTGCCCGTATTTTTCCATATCTCCACTTTTTCCGCTTCATTGTAGCGCGAATGATATACGCCCACCTTATCGCCGAAATACTTGCGAAGCCGGAAAATCATCTGTGCCGAAAGTGCGATTTCGGGCAGGAGAAAAAGTACCTGACGACCCGCCTGAATCGTTTGTCGGATAAGTTTGATATAGATTTCGGTCTTGCCGCTCGAAGTTACTCCGTGCAAAAGGCAGACCGGCTTTTTTCGCCAACCTTCCAGAATCATGTTCATGGCCGTCTGCTGTGCTTCGGAAAGTGCCACATCGGCTTCTTCCGAAAAACCTTCCGGATTTTCCAAACGGCTCTTTTGACCCTGGCGGATCTCAAACACACCTTTCTTTACCAAAGCCGTAAAGGCTTCGGACGATGTACCGGATTGAGACAGCAAAAGCGATTTCCTTAGCCAACCTTCCTCCGCCTGCCCCTGTAGCGAAACATAAGCCATCAGTACTTGCAACTGGCGAAAAGAACGTTTTTCAAACCTGTCGAAAAGTTCCCGTTGTGCTTTTTCATCGTTCCGGTATCTTTCGGTCCAACATACATACGTCTCCTTGAGCGGACGGTAACGTTCCGAAATCTCTTCCTTTATCAGAATCAACCCTCTGTCGCGGAGGGTTCGGACCAAAGGGAACACCTTGGCCTGAGAGGCCACCTTAGCCACTTCCTGCAAACTCAGTTCTCCCCGATTGCCCAAAGCCGAGACAATATCCATCTGTCGCTCGTTCAATGCCGAAACGTCTCCGTCGAACTCAGGATTCAGCACAATCTTGGTTTCGCTGTCAAGTTTAAATCCGGATGGAAGCGCCGCCGCCATCACATCACCCTCCGTACAGAGATAGTACGATGCCAACCACGACCAAAAGGCAAATTGAACAGGCTTCACCACCGCCTCTTCATCCAAAACTGAAATAACCGATTTTATTTCCTTCGCATCGGGTTTTTGCGCATGCAAACGTTTTACCAAAGCCGCATACAACTTGTTTTTACCGAAAGGTACACACACCCGCACGCCTTCCTTTACCGACCCGGCCAGAGAATCAGGCACGAGGTAGGTGAAATTCATAGGCAGGGGAAGCGGTAAAAGCACATCGGCATACGTGGACATCGGTTTTATTTTGAAAAGCCAGCTTAATCAAGACGCTCTATCCGGGCACCGAGCCGGTTCAAACGGACATCGATCTGTTCGTAACCCCGATCTATCTGTTCGATATTGTGGATATGGCTGGTTCCTTCGGCCGACATTGCGGCGATAAGCAGTGAAACCCCGGCCCGTATATCGGGTGACACCATCGAGATGCTGTGCAACGGAAACTCCCTGTCTAAACCGATAACCGTGGCCCGATGCGGGTCACAGAGAATTATTTTCGCGCCCATGCTGATAAGATTATCCACAAAAAACACACGGCTCTCGAACATCTTTTGATGGATAAGCACACTGCCTTTGGCCTGTGTGGCCGTTACAAGCGCTATACTGATCAAATCGGGTGTGAATCCCGGCCAAGGCGCATCGGAAATGGTGAGAATGGAACCATCTCGCGAACTTTCTATTTCGTAATGATCCTGTGCGGGGATATAAAGATCTTCTCCCCTGATTTCCATTTTCACGCCTAATTTTCCGAAAACC
>CAYTCD010000004.1:0-22103 GCA_964436335.1 uncultured Bacteroidaceae bacterium | reverse complement strand
TGCCGTAATGCTTCTGCTCCTCATTGCGTCTGGTGATCTCGGAACGGGTCATGGCCGCCATCCCGATAAAACTACCCACTTCTATCATATCGGGCAGTAAACGGTGTTCCGTACCGTGCAGTTCCTCCACACCCTCTATCTGCAACAGATTGGAACCCATACCAATTATCTTGGCCCCCATCCGGCTCAGCATCCGGCAAAGCTGCAACACGTAAGGCTCACAAGCTGCATTGAAAATGGTGGTAACGCCTTTTGCCAAAACCGCCGCCATAATGATATTGGCCGTTCCGGTAACGGAAGCTTCATCAAGCAACATGTATCGACCCTGCAGATGACTGCCCTGCACATGAAAAGCATGTTCATCCGCCCGATAAGAAACGGTGGCACCCAGGGTTTCAAAACCCGTAAAATGCGTGTCCAGACGGCGGCGGCCAATCTTATCGCCGCCCGGTTGCGGAACCACTGTATGACCGATACGCGCCAAAAGAGGCCCGGCTGTCATTACCGAACCGCGCAAAGTACCCGATTTCTTCCGGAAATCTTCCGTATGAAGATAATCGGCATCGATATGTTTCGCCTGAAAACTGAAAGTATGTTCTTCGGGATGTTCCACCTCAACGCCCATCGCCTGCAAAAGTTCGATAAGCTTGATTACATCGCGGATAAGCGGAATATTGTGCAACGTTACCTTGTCGCTCGTAAGCAAACAGGCACAGATTACCTGCAAAGCCTCATTCTTGGCTCCTTGCGGAGTCAGGCATCCGTTAAGACGACATCCGCCTGTAATGGCGAACGAACTCAAAACGGCCTCCTTTTCTTGAAACGGGCGCCATTGGGCATAAAGCCCTTGTTATCACGATTGGTAGAATAATAACGATGACCGGTATTACTGTTATTCTCGCCGTTGTTGACATGGTTGCTGTAAGCGGCATTGCTGTAGCCCCGACCCGAATATCCATTGCCGTAGCTGCTTCCATGATAGTTGTTGTAAGAACGGCGACCGGTGTTTTCGTAAGCGCTTACATTAATGTATTTGTTCTTTCTTTCCAGACTGGGTTTATTGTAGAAATTGGAATACACCTCGCCTTTCATCGCATCGGTATAGGTAATCTTGCCATCCGAAATCTCGCTGAGATGCTCCGCCACCAATTCATCGCTCAAAATATCGTCATTCCACAGATAATACGATTTTTTCATCTGCACCGTAATCAGGTTCAGAGCCGCATCCTTTTCTTTGCCATCGGGCATTTCCGTGGCCCGCCGAATCATGGCTTCGAGCGTTTTTCCATAATAGCGGAAACGTATCGCCGTGGGACGGTAATGAAACGGGCGAACCGCTTTGACAGCCGGATTGCGCTCAGGTGCCGGATAAGGATTGTCTATATCGAGTTTAAAATCCGACATGATGATGAGCTGGTCATAGAGTTTGTGCATGTAATCATCCAATTCCCTCACTTGCGGATTAAGAATCTGCATAAAGCGGAGTATGGTCTGGGCGGCACGGTTCCGCGCCATCTTGCTGGGTATCTTGACGGCAAAATCCACCATTTCCTGCACACCTCTTCCGTATTCGGAAAAAACCAAAGGACGTCTTTGGGTATTGTATTTCATAAGATCTAACTTTTACGACCGTTTCCTGCCTCTATGCAAATATCAGATGATGAACAACAAAACAGTCGATAATGATTTCACTCTATTATAAAGCCCCGCTCAGAAAAATACCGGACTCCAAATCTTTACAAAGATACAAAAAGCCAAACGCATAAACAAACACCCCTGCGGATTACACCTGAACGGAGGTATCCGACTTAATCGAAGCGAAAGCTATATGACACGTTTTATCAAACGAAGCGAATGGGAATACGCCCCCGTTTCCTGTTTGAATATCCCTTCGTGATCCACCGGATCCACACGCACCGAACCGCTGCAGTGCAGGATATGCCCGTTTCCATCGTAGATGCCCACATGTACGATCTGTTCGTTTTCGTTATCAAAAAACAACAAATCACCCGCCTGCGCCTCGGCAAGCAGATGCACAAGCGTGCCCTGCGAAGCCTGCATGGAAGCGTCCCGAAGCAAACGAACGCCACACATGCGGTAAATCAACTGCGTAAAACCGGAACAATCAGCGGCCCGGGAAGAACGCCCGCCCCACAAATAAGGCGTGTTCAACATCGAATAGGCCCTTTCAAGAACCGCTTTCCGCTTGGCCTCACCCTCTTTCTCCGGTTCAATCACCGCATGCCTGCAGATGTATTCCCATTTTCCCAATCTGAAACCGCCGTTTTCATAAAGCGGCAAACGGCATCCCATTCCTATACGGAACACGGCGTGGTCGGCACTTCTTTCCACTTCCGAAACAAAATCCGCGCTGAACACCTCGCTCTTGTCGGCCCGATGCCTTTCATACTCTTCCTGATCAAGGACAATAAACTGTTTTTCGTCCACCCATCCTTCGTAAGCGTCAAAAACGCTTTCTATCTTAAACCAATTCTGATACTTGTCTTTGATTTCGATAAGATCGCCGAAAAGAAGTTCCGATACCATTTCTGAAGCGTGGGAGATGGTTTCCCGTATAGGGGCTTGTGCCAAATGGCAGATACCGTATTTGGATGACATGGTTTGCTTGCTTATAGGTTTTC
The DNA here is from genome assembly GCA_964436335.1 of uncultured Bacteroidaceae bacterium. Classification (GTDB taxonomy): domain Bacteria; phylum Bacteroidota; class Bacteroidia; order Bacteroidales; family P3; genus Pullibacteroides. The sequence goes on along the minus strand of CAYTCD010000004.1, from coordinate 19,461 downwards.
TCCGCAGGAAAACGCCTTTTAAAAATCGACCCGCTTACAAGGATTGCAAGCGGGTCGGACTTTCTATCAAGTTTAAACTTAGTTGAGCGTAAAGATAACAGGAATCGAATAGAGTACCCGCACCGGCCGTCCGCGCTGTTTTCCCGGATTCCATTTGGGCATTTTCTGCACCACGCGCACCGCTTCTTCATCGCAGCCACCGCCAATGCCACGCATCACCTTCACATCAGTGATACTGCCGTTCTTTTCAACCACAAACGTCAAATATACTCTACCTTGGATACCGCTCTCCATAGCGATTACCGGATAACGGATATTGTCACGAAGATATTTGTAAACGGCTTCATCACCGCCCGGAAAACCAGGCATTTCTTCCACAATCTGGAAAATCTCTTCTTCCTGAACTTCCTCTTCCTCTACCACCGGGGGAGCCACATAGTCTTCCACAACGGTGTTTTCGTTAGATTCAGCATTGATTTCCACTTCGTTTTCAATCTCAACATCATCTTCCACAATTTCGATTTCCTGTGAAATCTGTGCGGGAGGAGGCGGAGGGGGAGGCGGAAGATTCTGATCGGTTTGGATGATCACTTCTTCTTCCGTATCAATGGCGGTTCTCGCAGCCACCTGGATTTGCTCCTGATCGTATGATTTCCATTCAAAAGCCACCAGCGTAACAACAAGGGCAAACACCAAACCCATTGCGCCGAACATCCCTTTTCTGCTTTCAAGGTCTGCCTTGGGAGATTTTTTCAGTTCCATGGTGCTTTTATTAAGCGTTTGGCGGAAAGAGGGGGATTCGAACCCCCGGTAGGGAAACCCCTACGACAGTTTAGCAAACTGTTGGTTTCAGCCACTCACCCATCTTTCCAATCAAAGGTCTCTCCGTTACCTGCAAAACATGTCTGGACATGCAAGCGGAACAAAGGATTGCAAAGGTACAAAAAAAATTTAAGAATTTTTAAAACTCTTTTTCTTCGATAATTTCCATTTCGATCGTTTCTATAAGAAAAAGCCCTTTTGCCTTACTGTTCCATTGGAGTATTCCGAGAGGCAAAAGAAACATAACAAAAACATCTACAATCTTATGGAAACATCCAAAAAACTTCTTTTGATCGTAGGCCTTTGCTTTGCCGGCCTTTTTGCCCCGCTTCGGGCGCAGGACTTTACAGACATCGGAAAACGAAAGCCTTTTTCCTTGTCGGGCACAGCCGGTACCCAAATAGCAAGCCGATGGGTTAACGGAGGAAATTCCGACCCATTCGCCTATCTGGTCTTTGCCCAACTGAACCCCTCCTTATACGGTATTTCCCTGCCGTTTTCGTTCAGTTTCGCCGACAGCCGCTTCTCTTACGGGCAACCTTTCTCCCGGATGTCTTTCCAACCATCCTACAAATGGATCAAGGCCTATATCGGACGTACCTCAATGAACATGCACCCCTACGGACTTTCGGGACAGCAGTTCGACGGAATGGGCATCTCTTTGGAACCGTCTTCTTTTCCCTTGCAATTTGCCGCCATGTACGGCCGGTTGGAAAAGGCCCGTCAGGGCGACACCCTCTTGACCGCAACACATTCCCCTTTTTCCGGAGCCCCACCAACCACCTATAAACGTACAGGTTATGCATTTAAGCTGGGATTCTCACACAACAAGCAGGAAATAAATCTGCATTTTTTCAAGGCCACCGACCACCGACGCTCACTTCCCCAAGCATGGCAAAAAGAGTTCGCACCCCACGAAAACGCCGTATTGGCCCTTGATTTTTCATTCGATCTTTATCGGGGATTATTGCTCAACGGGCAAGCCGGCATCAGTGCCTATACCGCAGACAGCCGCGCTCCAAGTCAAAAGCAGAGAGGATTTTGGGCGGGATTTACACGTCCTTTTCTCAAGCAACGAAGCTCCTCCTCTTTCAATACCGCCTATAAAATAGGTTTAGCCTACAAAGGATTCAACCTCTCTTATGAACGGATCAGTCCCAACTACCGCACCTTGGGCACAGCCTATTTCAACCAGGATTTTGAGAATGCCGTACTGTCTTTTTCGCACGGATTCAAAAAAATCAACCTCAACGCCGAAATAGGATGGCAACGGGATGACTTGAAGAAGACAAAATCCGGACAGATGAACCGCGTGGTCGGTTCGGCCTATCTGAACTACCGCATCAACGAATCATTCTCTCTTCTGGCCTCCTATTCCAATTTTACGGTCTATACACAGATGAAGCCCATCGATTTGAGCCGGCCCGATGATCCTTTTATAGAAGACCCCGACACCGTGTCTTACAGACAAGTGGCGCAACAAGCCGTTTTCGGCCTTAATTTCAGTTCTTCTTCCTTGGCCAAGGTAAAACAAGATGCAGGTCTGGATATCTCTTATCAGAGTTCCCGGGAAAAAGTGAACCAGATGTTCAGCGACTACGTATATGCCTCTCTCCGGCATGGTATCGAACTACCTCACGACTATCGCCTGCAGTCTTCTATCAATTTCAGCACACGGATAGACCGTAGCCGTTATCTGAAAAAAAGTCTGTCCTACAATATCGGACCTCAACTCACCTGTACCCGAAACCTGCTCCGCAAAGGAAGTTTTTCAACCTTCGATCAAAGAGGGCGGAACCGTCGAAAGGTTGTCGAAGAACAAAAAAATTTGGTTGAACACCAACTTTTGTTGTCAGCAGGTATCAGTTATTATCTCGATATGCAGGGACAAACGGTTTCAGGCGGTATTGCAGACCTGCGGCTACGGGGAAGCTATACCTTACGACAATCGCACGAATTCGAGATGCAGATCAATGGACGGGTCCGGTCTGTTTTCAAAACCGGCGGTAAAGGCGGACAGGAAGTATTCTTTCAAGTAGGCTACCGCTACCGTTTCAAGCTTTCGCCTTTTGAAAGAAAGAACCTACAGGTCAAGAAAACAAGTCGCCTTGAACCGGAGTCTTGAAAGCAGGCGGTAAAGATTCTTTCGGGGAAGAAACCTCTTGTGGTCCGTCTAATTCAGCCGGCGCGGGTTCGCCGCCGATCATTCGGTAAAATTCTTGTTCACTTATTACGGGAATCCCTTCTTTTTCGGCTTTCTTACGCTTTTCCGGCCCCATCTTTTCGCCGGCAAGCAGGTAATCGGTTTTGGAAGAGATACCCGACAACATCTTGCCGCCATGAAATTCCACCAAACGTTTCATCTCTTCGCGTGAACGGGAAAAAGTACCGCTGATGACCCATGCTGTTCCCTGCAAACTGTCCGAAATCCGAACCTCTTCATAAGCCATGTTGAGTCCTGCCTCGGCAAGACGTTCCACAATTCGGCGTTCCTGTTGGCGGGCAAAGAATTCGCTCACCGTACGGGCAATCACTTCGCCCACCTCCTCCACTTCGCACAACTGCTCAAAGGTGGCGTTCATCAAAGTGTCCATTGTACGGAAGTGCCGTGCCAATACTTTTGCTGTGGCTTCTCCCACGTAACGGATACCGATGGCGTAGAGCACTCTTTCGAACGGGCGGTTCTTGGAACGGGCAATGCCGTTGAGAATATTCTCCACCGTTTTCTCCCTAAAAGAAAGCTGGCGTTTCTCACCGTCCTTTCCCTCGATGGTTTTCTCGATGGCGAACAGGTCTTCGTATCGAAGGTCGTAAAAATCGGCCACATTCCGCACCAATCCTTTTTCGTAGAGCAATTCGGTTTTACCCTCACCCAAAGAATCTATATCCATTGCCTTGCGGCTTATAAAATGCTCCAACTTGCCTTTTATCTGCGGCGGGCATTCCTCTTCGTTGGGGCAGTAATGCCCGGCTTCACCCTCCTTGCGCACCAAAGCCATGCCGCATTCGGGGCAATGCGTGATAAACTGAAATTCCTGTGTTCCCGCTTCCCGGCGCGAAAGTTCGACCCCCACGATTTTGGGAATCACTTCGCCGCCCTTTTCCACATAGACGAAATCGCCCAGACGCACGTCCATTTTCTTGATGATGTCGGCATTGTGCAACGACGCCCGCTTTACCACCGTGCCCCCCAAGGGAACGGCATCCAGATTCGCCACCGGTGTAATCGCCCCGGTCCGTCCCACTTGAAACGAAATCTCGTTGAGACGGGTAAGCACCCGTTGGGCCTTGAACTTATAGGCAATCGCCCAACGCGGGCTTTTGGCGGTATTGCCCAGACGCGGCCACAGGGAGGTGTCGTTTACCTTTATCACGATACCGTCGATATCGAACGGCAGGTTCTCGCGTTCCTTGTCCCAATAATCAATAAAGGCATACACTTCTTGCAAATTGGCGCAACGTCGGTAGTATTTGCCCGTTTTAAAACCCCACGAACGGGCTTTTTTCAAACGTTCCGAATGCAGCTTTTCTTCGGTCTGACCAATAAGGAAATACAGGAAACAATCCAAATGCCGCTGCGCCACCTGCGCCGGGTCCTGCAGTTTGAGACTGCCTGAGGCCGCGTTACGTGTGTTGGCAAAAAGCGGTTCTCCTATCTCTTCTTTCTGCCTGTTCAGTTCAATAAACGAAGCCTTGGGCATCAACACCTCTCCCCTTATCTCAAAGGTTTCGGGATAGCCGCTTTCTGCCGTAAGCCGCAAAGGAACGCTGCGTATGGTCTTGACGTTGTTGGTAACATCATCTCCCTTGATGCCGTCCCCCCGGGTCAAAGCCTGCGTCAGCACACCGTTTTGATAGGTGAGTGATATGGAAAGCCCGTCGTACTTGAGTTCACATACATAGTCGAAACTTTCGTCAGTGAGTTTGCGCAGACGTTCGTCAAACTCCGCCACTTCTTCTCGTGAATAGGTGTTGCCCAACGAAAGCATGGGCGTTTTGTGATAAACTGTCTTAAAATTCTTAACCGGTTCGCCGCCCACCCGTTGCGTGGGAGAATAGGGCAGACGGTATTGAGGATACCGGTTTTCGAGTGCTTCCAGTTCCTTGAGCAGGATATCAAACTCGTAGTCGCTCACCGCCGGATTGTCGTCCTGGTAATAAGCCTTGTTGTATTCGGTAAGCAAATCGGAAAGATACCGAATCCTTTCCTGTGCCTGTATGGGATTATCCACGCTTTTCTTTTTTCACGAACAGATGCCGCCATGTATCGGCATCCAACAGAGAAGAATCGAGGGTGGCCTGCAAGATCAGGAAAAGACCGAAGGGGAAAAATACAAGCGTTGCCAGCCAAGAACCCAAGGTACAGGTAAACGATCCTTCGATGGCGGCTTTTTCTCCGATAACCGAGAGCATATAATAAACGATGAACATCAACACCGAAACCACCATGGGAGTGCCCATACCCCCTTTACGGATCAAGGCACCCAAAGGCGCACCTATAAAGAAGAGAATCAGGCATCCCACCGAGAGGCTGAATTTCTTGTGTTCTTCCACCCTATACGAATTGAGCCTTTCCTGCTGGTATTTGATATCCCGTTTGTAATACTGCATGTCTTCAGCCATTGCATTAGCCACGGCGGCGGCATTCGCTATTTCGTCCGGAGTGGGTTCCGGCATCTCATATCCGGCTTTGAAATCTTTCTGCGCCAACATTTCGTCCATGCGGACCAATGCCCCGCTGTCCAGTCCGATAAGCGTATTGAGATAGTAACTACGACCGTCCATACTGCTTACCAAATCGTGCACCCTTTCGTTTACCCGCCCGCGAAGCGTATCGATCTGCGGGCCGAGGTCTTTCAACCGCAAGGATTTTTGATGACGTACATACAATTGGTCGCTTTGTTCAGGGGAATCATATTCACTCAGGTCGATAACCAATGTCTGGGTATCGAACTTTATGCGGGTAAAGGGATTTTCGGTTGTGTTCCGCCCTGATCCCATTTTTGACTGCCCCGACAGGTCTTCTCCATAAGAAAAACCGTCGTAGAGGTTAAAGACGAGATATTTTCCGTTTTCCATCGTAAACATGCTGCCTGTTTTCGACATGGTAACGGCTTGATTGCCTCTTCTTTCGGAATGGTCGTAAATCTGCACATTCTCCAGATAACGCCCATCGTCCCGACGCATACCGACCCGGATAACATAATCGGGAATACCATAGTAATATACACCTTCCTGCACATTCACCGCCGGACGGGTGGTTTTGAGTTCATGGTATTTCTGACGATGCAACATATAAGCCTTGGGGACGGCATTGTTGGCAAAAAAGAAAGCGATACCGCAAATAAGGAAACTCATCACGATGGCAGGCCGCATGACTCTCCGCAAGGGAATACCCGCCGATTTCATGGCCACCAGTTCGTAGTGTTCGCCAAAACTGCCGAACACCATCAGGGAAGAAAGCAAGACCGCCAAAGGCAACGACATGGGCACAAAGGTCCAACAAGCGTACCAGAGAAATTCCAACACATCCGCTATTTTTAAGCCTTTGCCCACCAAATCGTCCATATACCGCCACAAAAACTGCAACAGCAGCACAAAGGTGGCAATAAAGAAGGTAAGCACCAGCGGCCCTAAAAAGGACTTGAGTACAAACTTATCTATCTTTTTCATATCATCGTTTCCGGCTCCTGAACCGGTTTTTTCCCTATATGTTTAAACAACGGTCTGTTACCATATATCCATCGTGCGGACATGCCATACGCTCGTCCGCCGCTTCACTTCCCGAAAAGGGAGGAGGACACCGCCCGCGGCAAGAATCGGCAGCCCCACTTCCAACGCCTCCATGGGGAATTTCTTTTTCTTGCCCATCATAAGTCCGAAGCCTGTATTCAAGCCCGCCAGCAACACATATCCGCCACCGGCCACACAAAGGGCGGTTCCCACATAGAGTCCCACCCGCATCGGCACATAATAGGCGGCTATCGAATCGTAGGAAACCATGCGGCCGGCCAATACAAAGCCCGTGTCATACACGATGTTTACCCGCCCCGATACCTTGATGCCGCTGATAAGCTTTACCTTTAACTGCGAACCCACCGAATACAAGGTACGCTTTCCGGGTCCTTTGGTAAAACATATCACCTTTCCTCCCGTAAGCGAGGAAGCCTCCAGACCCCGGCTGCTGTTCAAGGGAATGCCTATCTGCGCCCGGAGCGGGGTCAACAGCCCCACCAGACAACAGACCCAAACGAGCCACCAATGTCTTTTTCTATGCGTCATCGTGTCTTTGAGCCTATTTCGCCAACTGCTTGAGCTGGGCTTCCAATACGGCTATCTTCTGTTCGGCATCCGCCTGTTTCTTGCGTTCGGCTTCCACCACGGCGGCGGGAGCGGAATCCACAAAGCGTTTGTTTTCCAACTTTTTAAGCACTGACTGCAGGAAACCGCGCGTATATTCGAGTTCCTTTCCCACCCTTTCCCTTTCGGCCTCCGCATCCACGTTGCCTTCCATCGGCACAAAATATTCCACGCCGTCGGAAACGAACGAAAGCACGTTTTGCGGCGCATCCTTTACGATCGATATTTCTTCGATGTTGCAGAGTTTGGCCACCAGGCCCTCAAACTCGCCCATGCGGGAACTTTCGGCCTTTACCAAAAGTTTGAGCGCGTTCTTCTGCGGTATGTTCTTTTCGTTACGCAAGGCGCGTATGCCCATAATCACGGCTTCGGCCTTGGAGAAATCCTGCAACAGGCGGTTCCGGGCTTCGTCCAGCTTTATTTCGGGCAGGGGCTGGAACATCACGCTCTGACCTTCCTGGCGCGGTTTCAAGACCTGCCATATTTCTTCGGTGATAAAGGGCATGAAAGGATGCAGGGCCTGCATGAGCGTTTCCATAAAGCCGATAACCGATTGCAGCGTCTGGGCGTCGATAGGCTGGCCGTATGCCGGCTTGACCATTTCGAGGAACCAGGAACAGAAATCATCCCAGGTGAGGCGGTAGAGTTGCATCAAGGCTTCGCTGAGCCTGTATTTGGAGGCGTTGTCTTCCACTTCCTGCAAGGCTTGCGCCAAACGGGCCTCGAACCAACGGCAGGCTATCTGCGCGGTCTGCGGCTGCGACAGGTTTTCATCCACGTTCCAACCCTTAATCAGGCGCAGGGCGTTCCATATCTTGTTACAGAAATTGCGGCCCTGTTCGCAGAGGCTTTCATCGAAAGGCAGGTCGTTGCCGGCGGGCGAGGTGAGCAACAGGCCCACGCGCACGCCGTCGGTGCCGTATTTGTCCATCAGTTCGAGCGGGTCAGGCGAATTGCCGAGCGATTTGGACATCTTGCGGCCCAATTTGTCGCGCACGATACCGGTAAAATACACATGACGGAACGGCACTTGCCTGCGGATATCCAGACCGGCCATAATCATGCGCGCCACCCAGAAAAAGATGATGTCGGGACCGGTAACCAAATCGGCGGTGGGATAGTAATAGCTGATTTCGGGATTGTCGGGTTTGCGTACGCCGTCGAACACTTCGATGGGCCACAGCCACGACGAAAACCAAGTATCCAGCACGTCTTCGTCCTGTTGAAGGTCCTGAAGCGTGTAGGAGGCCGCCTCGGGAAACTTGGCCTTGGCTTTCTGCAAGGCTTCTTCGGCACTCTTAGCCACCACCACTTCGCGGTTGGGCAGGTAATAGGCGGGAATGCGGTGTCCCCACCAAAGCTGACGCGAAATGCACCAGTCCTTGATGGTTTCCATCCAATGGCGGTAGGTATTCTTGAATTTGGCGGGAACGAACACAATCCGGTCGTCCATCACCGCATCCAAGGCCGGTTTCGCCAAATCGCCCATCTTCAGGAACCACTGCAGGGAGAGTTTGGGTTCGATCGCCACGTTGGAGCGTTCCGAATATCCCACATTGTTCACATATTCCTCTTCCTTCTCGAGCAGGCCGGCGTTCTTGAGGTCAACGGCAATCTGCCGGCGGCAGGCAAAGCGGTCCATGCCCGCGTATTGGCCGCCGTGTTCGTTGAGCGTGCCGTCGTCGTGGAACACGTCGATACTGTCGAGTTTATACTTTACGCCTATGTTGTAGTCGTTGATATCGTGGGCAGGCGTGATTTTGAGGCAGCCCGTACCGAATGCCTTGTCCACGTATTCATCAAAGATAACCGGCACTTCACGCCCTACCAAAGGCACCACCACGTGTTTGCCCTTCAGGTCGGCATAGCGTTCGTCGGTGGGATTGATGCACACCGCCGTATCGCCCATGATGGTTTCGGGGCGCGTGGTGGCCACGATGATGAACCGGCCCGGCTCTTCCTTGACGGCATAGCGGAGATAATAAAGGCTGCCCTTGGTTTCTTTGTAAATCACTTCCTCGTCGGAAAGCGCGGTCTTGGCCTTGGGGTCCCAGTTGACCATGCGCACGCCGCGATAGATAAGCCCGCGTTCGTAGAGGTTGATGAATGTGTCGAGCACCGATTCGGAGCATACTTCGTCCATCGTGAAACGGGTGCGTTCCCAATCGCAGGAGGCGCCCAACTTGCGGAGTTGGGAAAGAATGATGCCGCCGTATTTCTCTTTCCAATCCCAGGCGTATTTGAGAAATTCCTCGCGGCTGAGTTTGTTCTTGTCGATGCCTTTTTCCTTGAGCATGGCCACCACCTTGGCTTCGGTGGCGATGGAGGCGTGGTCCATGCCGGGCACCCAGCAGGCGTTCTTGCCCTGCATGCGGGCACGGCGCATCAAAACGTCCTGAATGATATTGTTGAGCATATGCCCCATGTGCAGGATACCCGTCACATTGGGGGGAGGTATCACCACGCAATAGGGCTCACGGCCGTCGGGCTCGGAGTGAAAGAAATTGTTCTTGAGCCAATAGGCATACCATTTATCCTCTATCTGACGAGGATCATACTTGCTTGAAATCTCCGACATGGTTTTTGCATTTGAAACAGCAAAGCAACCCCACATTTTCCCTATGAGGCCACGAGGCTATTTGCGAAATTTACAAAGATACGAAAAGAAAACTTTAGTTCCCCGCACCTTGACGCCGCACAAAATACAAAGAATCGCCCTGTTGAAAATAACCGGGTTCACTGCCGGCGGCCCGTATCAGCCTCTCGATATCCGCCTTGCCGTCTTCATTATTTTCATTGAGACAGATTTTATTTTCATAGAGAAAATATTCTTTCCGGCAGGTATAAGGCGTAAGATTGGGCATGATGACGTTGGCGGCCGTGTAAATAGCCTCCTGCCTTCCCCGGGACGAAATGCTGCCGATGGCCGTGGTGGCAGCGATGTTGATATCAGGCATCAACAGGCGCAGCACTGCCCATGCATTCAGGCTCAGATCATAGCGTTCCTGCAAAGAAGGTACCTTTTGACGTTCCTCCCATAAAGGCGTTTGACGATGCTCGATATAGGGCCCCATACCCACCATATCCACCCCGATTTGTTTGAGAAACAGCAAATCGGCGGCAATCTGTTCCACACTTTGCCCCGGTAGGCCTATCATGATGCCGCTCCCCACCTGATAACCCGTTTCCCGCAAGGAAACCAGACAGTCAAGGCGTTGTTGGAAAGAATGGTCGGCAGGATGCAGACGAGTGTAAAGCCCGGCATCGGAAGTTTCTATCCGCAACAAATAGCGTGAAGCTCCCGCTTTTTTCCAACGGGCATACGTGGCAGAGGACTGCTCACCGAGAGAAAGGGTAACACCCAACTCACCATGGCTTTCCTGCATCACGGCATCCACCAGTTCCTCTATCTGTGCCACAAAAACCTCATCGGTGCGTTCGCCCGACTGCAACACTACTGAACCGAACCCTTCCTTATGGGCAAAACGGGCGGCGGCCAACACCTCTTCCCTGCTCAAAGTATAACGGTGCACGGTCTGATTTCCTCTCCGTATGCCGCAGTAAAAACAGTTTTTCTGACAAATATTCGAAAATTCGATCAGTCCCCGGAGATACACCTTGCCGCCTACCGTTTCAAGTTTCACTTTATTTGCCAGACGGCGCAGTTCGGTTGCTTCCTGTCCGCGTTTGCGCAACAGAAGGCTTATATCTTTTATGGTTTCATAGCGAATGTTCATGCCAAGGAAGAACTTTCCGAAAGCAATCTCCTCGCTTCGGTACGGTCTTTTTCCAGATTCTGCCGCAATTCGTCCAGACCGGCGAATCTGTGTTCCTCCCGTATCTGCGCCACGATTTCTACCTGCAAGGTTTTTCCGTAAAGATCTCCGCTGAAATCAAGAATATGCACTTCTATGCAAAGGGCGGATGTATGGCTTACCGTAGGGCGCGTCCCCACATTCATCATGGCAGGCAAAAACACATTTTCCGCACCGGGCAGAACCACCCGGCAGGCAAAAACGCCTTTGGGAAGTTTCACCGCTGTATCGGGTTGCAGATTGGCCGTAGGAAAACCTATGGTACGACCAATCTGATTCCCCTTCACTACTTTTCCAGAAAATAAAGTGTCCATATGTTTGGTTTGCGGAAACACCGGAAATTCCTGTATCCGGCTTTGAACTATGGATAAATCGCATTTATTCAAACACCAGTATTTCCGGCATACGCGCCCACACCTGGGGCTTGTCGCTCTGCAAAAACTGGGAGAATTGCGAATAGATTTCCACCCCTGCCGTACCGAATTGTCTGGCGATATAGGCTTGTGCCGACTTAGCCGAAGCATCATCCAGCAATTCGAGTAATTGCTCGCTAAAAGTCTTTTCCTTAGGATATTCCACCAATGTATAATCGCTGATACCCGCCAATTCGGCCGCCCCGGCAATAGCATCCTGCAAACCACCCAATTCATCCACCAGACCGATGCCGATGGCATTGGTACCGCTCCATACCCTTCCCTGTCCTATCGAATCCACCTGTGCTGGCGTCATATGTCTGCCTTCGGCTACCTTCCCGATAAATCCGGCATAGATTTCTTCTATATTCTGCTGCATCACGGACTCTTCATAAGATGTGAGCGGCCGGAAGAAACCAGAGAAAGAGGTGGCGTTCTTGTTGGTCTGCACATAGTCGATGGTCAAACCCAGTTTGTCGGTTACAAGCCCTTTGACATTGGGAATCGTTCCGAACACACCGATACTGCCCGTAAGCGTGTTGGGCGAGGCATAGATCTTATGCGCCATACAGGAGATATAGTAGCCGCCGCTGGCCGCATAATTGCCATAAGAAGCCACTACCGGCATCTTTTCCTTTACCTTGAGCATTTCCTGATAGATGATATCGGAGGTAAGCACACTGCCTCCCGGAGAATTGACACGAAGTACAAGGGCTTTCACGTTCTTGTCTTTCAAAACCTTTTCGATTTGTTCAGTCAGTTCCGTACCGATGTGCCCTGCCGATCCTTTCCCCCCCACGATATCACCTTCGGCATAGATAACGGCAATCTTGTTTTTAGAAGATGCTTTGGTTCCGGGTATCGTTTTAACATAATCCGACAACGAAACCATATTCACCTTTACACTGTCTGAAAGGCCCATGCGGACAGGCAACGCCTTTTCTTCCACATAACTGCCCGGCACCATGGCATCGGCCAAACCAGCCTTCACCGCTCCTGCGGCCGTAAAACCCAACAGACTGTCGGCAATTTCATTGACACGTTCCAAGGAGAGATTCCGCGAGGCAGCCACATCTTTACTTATCACCTCCCACATGGAATTGAACAGCACCTTATATTGAAGCCGGTTGGCCGGACTCATGTCGGTCCGCATAAAAGGTTCCACCGCGCTCTTGAACTGACCGTGACGGATTTCCTGCATCTGCACGCCTATCTTTTCAAGAAATTTGGTATAGAACATCACCTGTGCCGCCATCCCTTGAAAAACGAGCGAAGATTGCGGTTGAATAAAAATCGAGTCGGCTATCGAAGCCAGATGATAGGCATTCTGTGGATAAAAATCGGCATAAGCATAAATAAACTTACCCGATTCCTTAAAAGAAGCCAATGCCTTGCGTAATTCCTGTGTGGTGGCGAAACCAGCCGCCCCACCCTCGTAGGTAAGATAGATTCCTTTAATTCTGGCATCTTCCTTGGCATAATCAATGGCCTTCAACATTTCGTTCAGGCCCAATGTCTTAGAAAAGTCAGGCAAAGCAAAACCGGCCATACCGCCACGCGATGCCGTGTGGCTCTTGTCGGAAATTTCCTTGTTGAGCGAAATCTTGAGCACTGTATTGTCTTTAACCTGTACTTCTGCTTTCGACTGGCCCACCATCATGGCACCAAGCGTACCGATCATAAAAAAGAACATCACGATACACACAATCAGCATACCGACCACAGTAGCCAAAAGGTATTTAAAAAATGATTTCATTGCATTTATTTTTTTTGAATTATTTCTTCGTTTTTATGCCTTCATGGCTTTGTGCGCCGCATGGATTATCTTGTCGAGCACCAGATTGTAGTCGGCCTGATTGTTTACAAAATCCAGATCGCTTACCGGTATCACCAGACTTTTATCAGGGCGCAACGTACTCATGTAATCCAGGTAGCCTTTTTCTATCTGCCGCAGATAGTCGGGATCCATATTGCTTTCGTAATGCCGGCCACGGCAGCGGATATTTTGCATAAGGCGGTCTATGTCGCTATGGATATACACATATAGATCGGGCTGGGGCACGGTTGTGAGGATTATCCGGTAAAGACGTGAAAAAAGGCCGTATTCATCTTCTTGCAAAGTGTTTTGGGCAAAGATCAGGCTCTTGCTTATCGAGAAATCGCTCACGATAAACGGACTGAAAAGTTCCTGTACAAAATCTTCTTTGGCCTGACGATAACGTTCAGCCAAAAAAGTAAGTTCGAGCGGAAAGGCATACCGCTCACGGTTTTTGTAGAATTTGGGCAGGAATTCATTCTCCTCAAAACTCTCGGTTACCAGTTTGGCGCCGAATTGACGGGCGATACGGCGGGAAAGCGAGGTCTTGCCCGCACCGATATTGCCTTCTATGGCGATAAAACGTATATTTTCGGGAAACACGCCCGCCTGTGGTTCTTCGGGTTTGCAGGAATCGTACGGAGATTCCAAAACAGCCGTATCGGAATACATTTCTTCGGGCGACAATGTACAAGGTTTCACGTTTTCCACTGTATCGGAGCACTGTGCCAACAACTGCGTCACCGTGAGATTCAACTGCGGGTGAAGCATCTCCGGTACGATCTGCGATAAGGGCAACAAGGCAAAGGCCCGCTGCGGCAATAAAGGATGGGGGATGGTAAGCGAAGGGCTGTGGATACAGGTAGCACCGTAAAAAAGAATGTCTATATCGAGGGTTCGGGAGGCATACCCCGGCGCAGAAGTGCGAACACGTCCCAATTCGCATTCAATATCAAGCAAAACGCGCAAAAGTGCATACGGATCAAGTTCCGTTTGCACCTCAACCGCCTGATTATAGAACTCCTTCTCGGTTTCAAAGCCCCATGCAGGCGAGGTAAAAAGAGCCGAAGCCTTGGTGATTTTGCCGACCCTGCGTTTGATTTCCCGTCTGGCTGTCCGAAAGGTACGAACGCAATCTCCTAAGTTTCCACCCAATAACAAATATGCCGCTTGCTCCTGATTCATTCTGTAAAGATAGTTAATTTTTGCGCCTTGCAAGTTTGTTTATGCTCAATTCCTGCCTCGGTGGAATTTTCGAAAAAACTGCAACCGGTTTGCATCCGATTCTTGCCAATTTTGCATTCCTGTTTCACGTAAAACCTTTCTTTATCATGAAAAGCGAAAAAGTTACAACGCTCCTAAGGGAATGGCTTCCTCAACTGATTTCCTTTATATTGTTGGGCACCGGCCTGTTGCTGGATTATTTTACATGTACATGGTTCCTTTTGCCTTGGGTAAACTTTCTATGGTATGCAGTGGCTTTTCTGCCGGTAGGAATCCCGGTTGTAAAGGAAGCGGTGGAGGCTTTTGCCGAAAAAGACTTTTTTAACGAATTCACGCTGATGCTGTTGGCTTCCGTAGGAGCGTTCTTTATCGGCGAATATCCCGAAGCGGTGGCGGTCATGCTTTTTTACGCCGTGGGGGAGGAATTACAGGAAGGTGCGGTACGGCGTTCGCGTCGCAATATCCGCCAGTTGCTTGAAATGCGCCCGGATCGGGTACGTGTATTTCGGAATGGAAAGCTGGAAGAAGCCGCACCCGAAATGGTTTCAGAAGGAGAAACCATCGAAGTGGCAGTGGGGGAACGCATCTGCATAGACGGTGTGCTGGAGAGCGGAACGGCCAGCGTGGACACTTCGGCCCTGACAGGAGAAAGTCTGCCCCGTTTTGTAAAAGAAGGCGAAGAAATACAAGCCGGTTGTGTGGTGCTGGAACAACGTATCCGGCTCAAAACCTTGCGGCCATACAGTGACAGTGCGCTTGCTAAAATGGCGCGGTTGGTGGAAGATGCTGCCAAACGCAAAGCCCCGACCGAAATATTCATCCGGCGTATATCCCGGATTTATACGCCCTTGGTTATTCTCGCCGCTGTGTTGGTAGCGGGGATTCCAGCCGTTGTGTCAGTATTCGGAACGTATGAATACGATTTTTCATTGTGGCTTTACCGTGCCTTGGTCTTTTTGGTTATTTCCTGTCCTTGCGCGTTGGTGGTAAGCATTCCATTGAGTTATTTCGCCGGCATAGGACGGGCTTCCCGGAGCGGAATCCTCTTTAAAGGCGGCAACAGCCTGGATGCAGCCGCCAGAATAGATGCCGTGGCTTTCGACAAGACCGGCACGCTTACCTGTGGAAAATTCCGGGTCACTTCGATAGAAACCGGAGCGGAATTCGACACCCGGCAGGTGCTTTCACTTCTGGCCTCCGCCGAATCGGCAAGCCGGCATCCAGTGGCACAGGCTATAGTCGAATACATGGAAAGCAAAGGTGTTGCGTTGCTTGCGACACAAAAGGCGGAAGAAAGACCCGGGTTCGGTATTGTGGCGAAAATAGAGGGAAAAACAGTAGCAGCCGGTTCAGCCACATTGCTTGATGCACAAGGCGTCCATGTTCCCGAAAAATGGCGACAGGGTGCACAAACGCTTGTATTATGTGCTATCGACAACGTTTTTGCCGCCGCCGTGCAATTGTCGGATCAACCCAAAGAAGATGCGGCATCGGCCATACAGACCTTGAAAAAACAGGGCATCCGGGCATTGGCCGTGCTTTCGGGCGACAATCCGGAACGGGTAAAGGCATTGGCGCGGGAATTGGATATCGAAAACGGATTCGGCGGTTTATTGCCGCAAGACAAGGTGGCCCATTTGCAAACATTCAAAACACAAGGCAATACAGTGGCTTTTGTGGGCGATGGCATCAATGATTCGCCGGTACTGACCGCCGCCGATTTGGGCGTGGCCATGGGTGCAACGGGAAGCGACGTAGCCATAGAGACCGCCGATATCGTTTTACAGACAGACGCCCTTTCTCGCCTGCCGCAAGCCCTACAATTGGCGCATCGCGTACGTAAAACCGTTTATCAGAACATTGTGCTGGCTTTTGGAATAAAGGCTGTTATCATGATTCTGGGCGTTTTCGGTATCGCCACCTTATGGGGTGCGGTATTTGCCGATACAGGCGTTTCTCTGCTGGCGGTATTGAATTCGGTACGCATGATATGGGGTGGAAAAAAATAGTATTTTTGCGCCCTTACCTCTCTCAATGAGACATTATGGATATCGAAACCAAACTGGAACAGAAAGGTTTGAAACCCACCGCCATACGGACATTGGTTTTCAAGGCGCTTTTATCTGCCACCGAACCGCTTTCGTTGGGCGACCTCGAATCGGAGTTGGAAACTGTAGATAAATCGACCATTTTCCGCACTGTAACCCTTTTTTTAGAACATCGTCTCGTGCATGCATTCGAGGATGGAAGCGGTTCGCTCAAATACGAAATATGCCCAAACCCTGAGAGTTGTTCGGTAGCGGATATGCATATCCATTTTTATTGCGGGCATTGCAAAAAAACCTACTGCCTGCCCTCCACGCATATTCCCGTTATGGCATTGCCCAACGGTTTTGTGGCAGAAAGTGTCAACTATACGATAAAAGGTGTATGCGACAAATGCACCTCTAAAGAATAACGACAGGCAAAACTGAAAATCTTTTCCGGCCGCGGGCCACTTGCGGTTGCCCGCGAGCCGGAACAAGATACACAAACCTGTAAAAACAAAATACCCTAAAAAACTATACGGCAAAGGTAGGACGCTTTTTCGGTCCGTGAAATCGCCATAAATGGGTATTTTCAGCGCATCTTATCCCTCCGATAAGGTATAAGCAACCGCCCTTTAATGCAATTTAAAAATTTATCGGATCCAACGGGATTCTCTCATCGTGGAATTTCTCCACACAACGCTGGCTTTCCGACAGACGCACGGCAATCTCCATGCGGCACTCAGTATCGGCATCCTGCCCCACTACCTGCAACTGCAGGTCTTTCACAATGCGCATCACACAGTTCATCCGCTCATAAGGAAAAGAAACCGTATAGTGCCGCATTACCGTTTTTTCGACCACCGAGGCTTTTGACAAAGCATCGGCTGAGGCGGTTTTGTAGGCTGTAATCAGTCCTGAAGTACCCAACTTTGTTCCACCGAAATAACGGACCACCACAATCAACACGTTGGTAAGACCGAATGAAAGAATCTGTCCGTAAATAGGTTTACCCGCCGTGGAAGAAGGTTCACCATCATCGTTGGCCCGATAGGTTTCCTGTCTGGCACCCAACACATAGGCATAGCAATGGTGGCGGGCATCATAGTAGATTTTCCGCAAGTTTTCCAGATGCCGCTTTATCTCCGCCTCGCTTTCCACCGGATAGGCAAAGGCGAGAAACTTGCTTCCTTTTTCTTTGTATAAACCTTCCGAGGGAGCGGAAAGTGTACGGAAAGTATCTTCGTTTTCCGATGTATTTTTGGGCGACTCCTGTGTTTTTGCCATGACAGATGCCTGAATTTTATCGATCGATACCGAGGTTGCGGTAAACACTAAGGCTATCGCCGTCTAAAATCATGCTTTCTTTCCTGACTACCGTTTTAGGGAACCTTGGTTCCGGATAACCGCCGGGCAGGGTCTTCGGGGAAGCAAACACACGCGCTTCATCCCAGATACCGCAACAGATAAAGGATTGCAAAATTTCAGTTCCGCCTTCCACAAGCAACGAGCCGATTCTCTCTTGATGCAGATGCTCCAAATACAATTTTACCCGCTGTTCAGCCGAAAGCGAAGCGGCCACCGGTATCAATTTAAAATCTGTAGCATGACGGAGGTTTTTAAAAAGAACGGCTGTTCCTTCATGGGCCGTGCGTTGCCATTCATGGGCGGATTGCACCAACAAGGCAATGTAATCTTCCAGATTTTCGGAAGAAACGAAAAGAATGGAACAAAGGGTCCCGTCAAAGAAATGCAAGGATGTACGGGCTTCGGATTGCGACTGCAAAGAAGCAAGCACCCGGCCTTGCAAATCCATACTGACCCGCACCGGCTGTTTCCCATTGTATCGCCGGGCATCCAACCGGGGATTGTCGGCCAACAACGTACCGGTTCCCACCATGATGGCATCTTCTTCGGCACGGTAGCGGTGATTGAGCGTCTGTGCCACGAAACCCGTAATCGGTATAGGTTCACCTCTTTTCATGGCAATGTTTCCATCGGCGCTCCTTGCCCATTTGAGAATGACATAAGGCCGTTTTTTCTCCACATTGATAAAAAAACGACGTCCCATCTCTCGGCCTTCTTCTTCCAGAAAATGTTCCACCACCTCAATGCCAGCCTCCCGCAACATGGCTATGCCTTTTCCGTTAACCTCCGGATTGGGGTCACCGCAGCTTACCACCACGCGGGGAATCCGGTTCTCGATGATTTTTTTAGCACAAGGCGGCGTTTTACCATAATGCGAACAAGGTTCAAGACTCACATAAAGTGTGCTTTCCTGCAAAAGCTGCGGGGCGGTCAAACCTGTCTCGCGCATCAGCCGGTTCACGGCCTCATTGCCCTGCAAAACGGCATTGATGGCGTGAACTTCCGCATGTGCCTGCCCGTAACAATGATGAAAACCCTCTCCGATAACCTTATCCCGACACACCACCACGCACCCCACCATCGGATTGGGGCTTACGTTTCCCTTACCAAGCCTTGCCAGATAAAAAGCGCGGCGCATGAATTTTTCTTGTGGACAAAAGTTCTGCATATCCGCAAAGGTACGGAAGTTTCCTATTGCT
Organism: uncultured Bacteroidaceae bacterium; assembly: GCA_964436335.1. Classification (GTDB taxonomy): domain Bacteria; phylum Bacteroidota; class Bacteroidia; order Bacteroidales; family P3; genus Pullibacteroides. The sequence continues at coordinate 417 of CAYTCD010000004.1, read as the reverse complement.
GTAAACTAAAGGGCGGATAACTCTACCGCGCCTTCACCATCCTCAAAGGCGAACCCTCCCTCAACGTTTGTCCAGTACAACATTTTTATTGGATAAAAAAGAATGTTTGCGCCGTGAAGAACCAACCGATACGCATCGTTCCCGTAACCGAGTTTTAATATCCCCCCTTCTTCCCGTACTTCTTCACAAAGATGTCGTAGTGTTCGGTGCCCCAGGCCAGCATGGCGTCGATAATGGGCAGGAGGGTTTTTCCGAGGGGGGTGATTTTGTATTCCGAGCGCGGCGGCAGTTCGGGGAAAACGGTTTTGGAAACCAGGCCGTCTTCAGTCATTTCCTTGAGCTGGATATCCAGCACCCGAGGGGCGGCCTCCGGCAGACATTTGTGAATCTCGCTGGGGCGCATCGCCTCCCCGGAAC
>CAYTCD010000003.1:13806-41919 GCA_964436335.1 uncultured Bacteroidaceae bacterium | reverse complement strand
TGACAATTTTGGCCGCATGGGTTTCGATAACGCGTTGTTCTTCGTTGATCGGGATGAGACTGCGGACGGAGGCGTTGGGATTGATGCCGCCTTTACCCGAAATCTGTTTGGCTTTTAGTTCTTTGCCAGGAGCGGCGATGTAGTAGAAGGTTTTACTCGAATTCAACTGATCTTCGAGGGAGGCGATGGTGATCTCCTTTTGTTCGAGTTCTGCCAAGTACTGCTTCGACTTGCGGTCGAGCGAATCAAGAGTGGTTTCCAACGCGGCATAGGCTTGTTTGAGGGTTCTCAATTCTTCGCGCAGGTTACCGATTTCCATTTCTTTTTCTTTCAACTGGTTGTTGAGGTTCTTAATTTGTTGCTCAAGCGATTTGTTGAGTTCGGCCAAACGTTGGTTTTCTTTTTCGTAGTAAGCCAGTTTTTCCGCATCTTCCGGGTTTGTTTTAGGGGCTGCGTTTTCTTTAAGGGAAGTGTTTTCGGCTTTCAGTTTTTCGTTCGAGGAACGTACGCTCACCAACTGACGGCGCAAGCTTTCCATATCCTGAAGTTTCTTGCGGTTGTTTTCCATCAGTTTGCCTATTTCCACGATATCGCTAATGATTTTCTGTTGAATATCGGGATTGGTTTCGGCATCGCGGCTATTTTTGTTAATCATTTTTTCCCGAACCTTGATGGCCTGCAGATTGGCATCGATTTCCGCATAGGCGTTCATAAACTGAATCTGTACAGAATCGGATTTAACAATGTCGTTCTGAAGTTTTTCGTTTTCAGCTTCCAGTCTTTTTTCCCGGGGGGTCTTACAGGAAGTGGCCAATAAAACCATACTGCATAAAGCGGCAATGGCAAGAACGGTACTGCGTTTAAAAGTCATGATCGTATATTTTTAAGTTTTCGGTGCGGAAACAAGACTCCGCTCGCAAACTGCAAATTTACACAAAATTTTGAGTATTGGTTAACTTTGCAGTCACAGAACCTTAACCTATGCCTACTTCCAATAGAAACCCCTTTACCCTGATAGCCGGACCGTGCAGTGCCGAAAATCCGGAACAGTTGCGTACCGTCGCCTCTTTTTTCAAGCAATGGAATGCCGCCCGGCAAGACGGTGTAAAAGTTAATGCCTTGCGTGCCGGCGTATGGAAACCCCGTACCCGTCCCGGTTCTTTCGAAGGGTATGGCGAAAAAGCCTTGGGATGGTTGCAAGAAATAAAAGAGACATACGGTATTCCGGTGGCCACCGAAGCGGCGACCGCCCAGCATGTTGAGTTGTGCCTCAAATACGGTATCGATATCTTGTGGATAGGTGCCCGTACCACATCGAATCCTTTTTTGATGGAGGACATCGCCCAAGCCCTTCGCGGCTGTTCCCTTCCGGTATGGGTCAAAAATCCCATCAGCCCCGACCCGGCGCTTTGGTTGGGTGCCATCGAACGTATTTCTCGCCATTCAAAGGGAGAGGTCGGAGCCGTTCACCGTGGTTTCGGCAGGTATAATTCCGCTCCTTACCGCAATGCTCCCTTATGGGAACTGGCGGTAGAGATAAAAAGGCTTCGTCCTGATATGCCGCTTTTGTGCGACCCCAGCCATATCGGTGGGAAAAGGGAATATCTGTCGGAACTTTCGCAGAGCGGACTGGATTTGGAAATGGACGGCTTTATGCTTGAGGTTCATCCAGAACCCGCCCAAGCATTGAGCGATAAAGAACAGCAATTGGATTTGAAAGGTTTTGAGGAATGGTTTTCCCATCTTGTTTTCCGCAAAACCGATACCCTGTCGGGCAAGATGAGCCAGATCCGCCATATGTTGGACGAGATAGATGATGAACTGATTCAAGTTCTTTCGCGTCGCATGCAGTTGGTAAAGGAATTGGGGGAACTCAAGCGTGAGGAGAATTTTTCCGTTTTGCAACGCGAGCGGTGGAACGAAGTGGTGGAACGCGCTTTAGCCCATGCTGATCGACAGGAACTGAACACCGGTTTTGTGAAGAATGTGCTTGACTGTATCCATTCCGAAGCCATCCGCCTGCAAAAGGATATCCTGCAAGGAAAAAAATAAAGTTTCCGCTTACTTTTCAAGAAAGGCTGTCAGTTTGGCCAACGCCTTTCCGCGGTGGCTGATGCTGTTCTTTTCTTCCATATCCAATTCGGCGAAACTTTTGGAAAACCCCTCCGGAATAAACACCGGATCGTAGCCGAAACCTTGTATCCCGTGCCTTTCCAAAAGAATCTGACCCGATACGGAACCTTCGAAATAATGCTCAATTCCGTTTAAAACCAGACAGATTACGGTGCGGAAGCGCGCTGTCCGCGGCTTGCCTTGCAGTTTATGCAGCAGTCGGTCTATGTTTTGGTCAAAAGTAGGGTCGGGCAGGGCCAACGATTCAGGGGTTACCTGTCCGTTTTCTTCAAACCCTTTGGGCATATTGGCATAGCGTGCCGAATAGATGCCGGGGCGGTTGCCCAAGGCCGGCACTTCCAGACCTGTGTCGTCGGCAAAGCAGTCCACCTTGTATTTTTCATGAATGAACATCGCCTTTTGTCTTGCATTCCCTTCCAGGGTATCGGCTGTTTCGGGAATTTCCTCATGGAAATCCAGTTCGTCGAGGTTTCCCAGACGGTATTTTTGCGCCAGGGCAGGCAGTTTTTCGAACACAGAGCGTATTTCTTCCGTCTTGTGCGCGTTGTGGGTAGCGATATATAAAACCTTCATATGATCAAAATATGGTCAAAGGTACATCATTATGAAGAAAGTTAAGATACAGTCTGTCATCATGTACCTTCACGGACAGATCCTGGGTCCGCTAAAGGTATATTTTTCTGAAGAATGTTATGATACCGTCTGTCTTCATTTTGTGCAAAGGTTTCGTACCTTTAACGTTGTTCAAGGTATAGTGTCTCGATAGCGCCATCCCGCAAATTTATTTGCAGTTGGCTCTATACCCAACTTTTTGTACCTTTACCGATTAAGAAACTAAAAACAGAAACGATATGGACAAGAACATCTCCGCGCTCGAACCGCAGAACGTTTGGGCCAACTTTTACGGGCTCACCCAGCAGCCTCGTCCCAGCAAGCACGAAGAAAAGGTGCGCGCTTTCCTGGTGGATTTCGCCAAGCAGCACGGCATCGAAGTACAGACCGACAAGACCGGCAACGTCATCATGCGCAAACCCGCCACTCCCGGCATGGAAAACCGCAAGGGCGTGATCCTGCAGGCGCACATGGACATGGTTCCGCAAAAGAACGCCGACAAGCAGCACGATTTCCTCAACGACCCCATCGAAGCCTATATCGACGGCGAATGGGTAACGGCCAACGGCACCACGCTGGGTGCCGATAACGGTATGGGCGTGGCCGCGGCCATGAGTGTGCTGGAATCCAAGACCCTCAAGCACGGTCCTATCGAAGTGCTCATCACCACCGACGAAGAAACCGGCATGACCGGTGCTTTCGGCCTGGAAAGCGGTGTGCTCAAGGGCGACATTCTCCTCAACCTCGACTCCGAAACCGAAGGCGAACTGTATGTGGGCTGCGCCGGCGGCCTTGACGCCACGATCTGCGTGGATTTGGAAAAGGAAAACACCGCCGCTTCGATGGTGGCGTACAAATTGAGCCTTACCGGCCTCAAAGGGGGGCACTCGGGTATGGACATCATTCTGGGCAGGGGCAACGCCAACAAGCTCATGAACCGGCTTTTGGTGGCTCTGCGCAAGGTGGACGCCCGTCTGGCGAGCCTCGACGGGGGCAGTCTCCGCAATGCCATTCCACGCGAATCCTTTGCGGTCATCGTGTTGCCCAAAGACAAGGAAAGCGGCCTGAAAGCCATTGTGGATACGTTCTTTGCCGAAACCAAGGCCGAACTTTCGGCGGTGGAACCCGATTACGCCCTCTCCTGCCAAAGCACCGAACTGCCCCAACAGGCCTTGACCGCCCAGGCCACGGCCAAGCTGTGCAACCTCGTTTATGGCATTCCCAACGGCGTGATCCGCATGAGCGACTCCATGCCCGGCCTGGTGGAAACCTCCACCAATATGGCCATTGTCAAGACCCTATACAAGGGTGACCGCTGCCGAGCCACGATCATGTGCCTCTTGCGTTCTTCGGTGGATACGGCCAAATACGACCTGGCGCAGAACATGCAGGCGGTGGTAGATCTCACCCCCGGCGCCCAGGCCGAGTTCTCCGGCGCCTATCCGGGCTGGAAACCCAATATGGATTCGCCCATCCTCAAGGAAATGCGCGAAGTATATCAGAAGATGTACGGCAAGGAACCCAAAATCATGGCTATCCACGCCGGTTTGGAATGCGGCCTCTTCGGCGGTGTCTATAAAAACTGGGACATGATTTCTTTCGGCCCCACCATCGTGCATCCGCACTCGCCCGATGAAAAAGTGAACATCGCCTCCGTCAAAAAATTCTGGGATTATCTGGTGGCCACTCTCGAAAACACGCCGCTCAAATAAGGCGCGCAGGATAAAAGAAAAGGCAGGTCGGAAGACCTGCCTTTTCTTTTATTGTCAAACCATCAATTTTCATCATAGTTTGCCAGCCATTTCTTTACTTCGTTGTGGTTCTTGCACAGAACATAGAGATAGTCTTTGGGGTGTAGCATCGTTTCTCCGTTGGGTACGATATAATCCCCCTTGCGTAGAATCATGGTTACCCGCGTGTCTTCCGGAAAACCGGCTTCAAGCAAGGTTTTTCCATCCAAGGGAGATCCTTTTTCCACCTCCACCTCAAACATTTCCGTTTTTGTATCCAGATTGCGCCTTGCCACAAGGCCGGGCGGCAGAATAATGGCTAACTTAAGTTTTCTTGCCACCCAAGGAATGGAGGTACCTTGCAAGGCCATAGAGAAAAAGGAGATGAAGAACACGATACTGAAAATCATGCTCGATTTGTCTAATCCCGCCAAAAGTGGATAGGTGGCGAATACAATGGGCGCCGCTCCGCGCAAACCCACCCAGGAAATAAAAACTTGGTCCTTGAAAGGAGTTTTCTTAAAAAAGAGCAGACAAAGAAACACAGCCAACGGTCGGGCAAAAAGAATGATGAACGCCGCGATTCCCAATCCGAACCACCGGCTTTCCCATACCTCGCTGGGAAAGACCAGCAGACCCAGACTGAGGAAGAGAATCAGCTGCATGAGCCAGGCGTATCCATCAAAACTTTCTACAATGGCGCTGCGGTGCGAAATCTTCTGGTTGCCCAGAACAATGGCCGACACATAAACGGCCAAAAACCCGTTGCCACCGATAAAGTCGGAGAACGAATAAGTGAAAAGCATCAGTGATATGGCCAATACGGGATAGAGCCCGTTGTAACCGATCTTAATCCGGTTGATGATAAAGGTTGATGCCCGGCCCATCGCAAATCCCATAAGCGCCCCCAAGAAAAGCTGTTTGATGAATACCCAAATGGCATAGCCGATAGAGAAAGATGATTCCAAACCCACCATACCCACAAAAAAAGTGGTGAGCAGAAAGGCCACCGGGTCGTTACTTCCGCTTTCAAATTCCAACAAGGGTTTGAGGTTGTTTTTGAGCGAAAGGTTTTTGGAATTGAGGATATTGAATACTGCCGCCGCGTCGGTGGAAGAAACGATGGAACCCAACAGCAGGGATTCTGCCCAGGAAAACTGGGTAAAATATTTTACAAAGACGCCTATGAAAACCGCCGTCAACAATACGCCCAAAGTGGAAAGGGCAACGCCTTTTCCCACGATGGGTTTGATGGTTTTCCATTTGGTGTCGAGTCCACCTGAGAAAAGAATAAAGTTCAAGGCCACAACTCCGATGAATTGGGCTATTTTGGCCTGTTCATAACCGAATTCTATGCCGCCGATACCTTCCGAACCGGCCAGCATGCCGATACAGAGAAACAAAATCAAGGCAGGTACTCCGAATTTGGAAGATGTCTTGCCGGCTAAAATGGCAAAAAACAGCAATAGCGAAAGGATAAGCAGGATATTGTGAACCGTTATGACCATAGTGCGGATGAAGGGACTCGAACCCTTAAGCCTTTCGGCACCAGATCCTAAGTCTGGCGCGGCTACCAATTACGCCACATCCGCGGGCTTTGTGTATTTTCGCGAAAGCAAAGAAAAACAAGCAAAGATACAAAAAGTTACAAAAAAACATGAACTTAGAGATTCAGCAGACCCAAGACGGCAGTCACACTCTCTATTGGCCAGAAAGGAACGAACACTATCATTCCGTTCACGGTTCGGTGCAGGAGGCGCGGAAAGTCTATGTCGAAACGGCGCTCCTGCCTGCGATAGAATCCTGTCAGGGCGGAACTGTGCAGGTGTTCGAGATGGGTTTCGGCACCGCGCTCAACGCCGCCCTTACCTTACAGCAGGCCGACCTGCAGAAAATCAAGGTGGAATACACCGCCATCGAAGCCTTTCCCCTACCGGAGGAAATATGGCGGCAGCTCAACTATCCGTTGCAAATCGGCCTCGAATCCGCTTTGTTCGAAACCTTGCACCGACAGGCGTTCGATGAAATGCCGCACGCGATAACGCCCTTTTTCACCCTCACCAAAATCAAGGGCGAGATGCAGACGGTGCCGTTGCCGCAAAACCGTTTCAACGCCATTTATTACGATGCCTTTGCCCCCTCGGTGCAGCCCGAACTGTGGCAGCCCGAAATCTTTGTGAAACTGTGCCAGGCCGCCGCCCGGCCTTGTTTTTTGAGTTCCTACTGCGCCCAGGGGCAGTTCCGGCGCAACCTCACAGCGGCAGGCTTTACGGTAGAACGCCTTCCGGGACCGGCGGGAAAACGCGAAATTACGCGCGGAACGGCATAACAGCCCCGTCATTGCATATAAGGAAAAAATGTAAATTTGCTTCCATCAACCATAAAAAAAACAAACCTATGAACATCAAAGGCTCTCAAACCGAGAAAAATCTTCTTAAATCGTTTGCCGGAGAATCGCAGGCCAAAAACCGGTACACCTTTTTTGCCAAACAGGCCAAAAAAGACGGGTATGAACAGATTTCCGCCATTTTTGAAGAAACGGCCAAGCAGGAAGAAGAACACGCCAAACTGTTCTTTAAGGCACTCGAAGGCGGTACCGTTGAAATCACGGCCAGTTTTCCGGCAGGACAGATTTTAGATACCCTTTCGAACCTCGAAGCCGCCGCTATGGGCGAGAACGAGGAATGGACGGAACTCTATCCGGCCTTTGCCGAAACGGCCAAGCAAGAAGGTTTTAAAGAAATAGCCACTCTGTTCACCATGGTGGCGGGTGTGGAGAAAGAACACGAGATACGTTACCGTAAATTGTGGGAAAATCTCAAAAACGGCACGGTATTCCGTAAAAATGAAAAGGTTTTTTGGTATTGCCGCAATTGCGGACATGTTCATTTTGGCGAAAGCGCACCCGAAATCTGCCCTTCCTGCAAGCACCCGCAGGCTTATTTTCAGTTACAGGTAAGGGAATACTAAAATAAACGTCGGTTGAAAACCAACCCTATGCCATCGGGAGGCCGGCGGTTTTAACCGCCGGCCTCTTTTTTTACACACTTCAACAAAAGAAGCATCATGCTCAAGAAATCTCCCCTGGTCGTTATCGGCGCGTTGTTCTTTATCTTCGGTTTTGTAACCTGGCTTAACTCCACGCTGGTTCCCTTCCTTAAAATCGCCTGCGAGCTGAACAATTTCCAATCGTATTTCGTTACGTTCATGTTCTACATCGCCTATTTCATCTTTGCCATCCCCTCCTCGCGGGTCATCGACCGCATCGGTTACCAAAGGTCTATTTCCGTGGGATTGGGCGTGATGGCGGTGGGAGCGATGCTGTTTGTTCCGGCGGCATACTCGCGTTTCTATCTGTTCTTTCTGGCGGGGTTGTTCCTGATGGGAGCGGGGCTGGCCCTGTTGCAGACGGCGGCCAACCCTTACGCGGCGGTGTTGGGGTCTCCCCAAACGGCGGCCAACCGCATCAGCATGATGGGGGTGTGCAACAAGTTTGCCGGCATTCTGGCGCCGCTTGTGCTGGGTTCGGTTACCTTGAAGAGCGCCGATGCGGTGTTGCGTCAGATACAGGATTCTTCTCTGACAGAGGCGGCACGGGCGGAAATCTTAGATTCCCTGGCCTTGCAGTGCGTGATTCCTTACCTGTGCATCGTGGCGACCCTAGCCTTGCTTTCTCTGTTTATCCGCCGGGTTTCCCTGCCCGACATCCGGAAAGACGAAACGGTGGCTGAACTGGCGGCGGACAGAAAGGATTCCATCTTCAGACACGGTAATCTCTGGGGCGGTGTGCTGGCGTTGTTCTTCTACGTGGGCGCGGAGGTCATCAGTGTGGACAGCCTGATCAACTACGCTTCTTCCCTGGGCATCTCCAGCTATTCGGCCAAGATATTTCCCGCTTTGTCAATGGTGGCTTTCCTGATAGGCTACTTGCTGGGTATCGTGGGCATTCCGCGTTGGTTCAGCCAACGCACGGCGCTGATCCTTTCGGCATCGGGCTGTATGGCGGTGGTGACGGCCAGCCTTTTGTGCTCCGGCATCCTCTCGGTCTATATCCTGGTCTGGCTGGGGCTGACCAACGCCATGATCTGGCCTGCCGTATGGGGGTTGGCCATCGAGGGCTTGGGAAAACACACTTCCTTAGGTTCTTCCCTGCTGGTGATGGCCATTGTGGGCGGAGCCGTATTGCCTTTGTTTTTTGGTCATTGGGTGGATACGGCCGGTTTCCGTACAGCCTATCTGCTGTTGTTCCCCTGCTATCTGACAATCCTGATTTATGCTTTGGCCACGGGAAACCGACGGACAGACGTGAAAAAAGAGGCATGATTTGGTGGATATCAAAAAAATTGCTAACTTTGGCCTTCCCGTGCAAACGGGTTCGCATGTAAATAAGTACAAAGACATAATTTAAAACAGCTCTCTGAGTATGAAAAGGTTAATTAAATTCGTGGCATGTGCGTTGGCCTTGTCCGCAGGTTTGACTTCGTGTGATAATTCTACGGAACCGTCCCGTCCATACGATGCGGGCCACAAACCCAAGAATTCGCAATTGAATACTTCCCACGCTTGGGTAGGTAAGTTGTTTGGCACAACAGGCGTTGTGGAAGAAATCTCCGAGGCGCAGGGTATAGTGTTTGCTATGTCGAAAGATAATAAGACAGTGTATCTCTGTTCGTTTACCGATATCATGGAGTATGACCCTCTTGCAGGATGGTACGCCGTAGAAACAGCCTGGGGTGCCGCCACTCCGTTTGATTACGATACCACATACTCTCCGGTTTATGATGACGCAGGGATAGAAATAGTTTCCTACGATACCGTGCTGAAAGGAATTCCTGTTGTTTTTGATGTGGATGGAAGTGTCAATACCGATAAGATTATCGCGGCAAAAGGTACCAGTACAGCCGCAGGTGCATGTCGGGAATACTACAGAGCTGCTTTTCCGGGTCCTGCATCTGAAGGGAGAATAGATTTGGATAATGACCCCGTTGCAAAAAAATGGGCATCCACCAAGGGTCAGTGGTATCTTCCTTCGGCAGAAGAACTGGATGCGCTGATGAAAAACCGTAGCAAAATCAACAAGACTTATGCGAAAGGCGTAGAAGCGGACACAGTAAACGCCAATCAGTTTATGGCGATAGGCGGTGAAATCGGACATGCTTATTGGTCCAGCACAGAGTTCGACGGTCAGGATGCATGGTATGTATTGTCCCGCGTAGGAGACGGTACGGATTTTAGCGGTAACAAACGTTATGGTTACTTGCGGAAAAATGTAGCGAAGAATATCTTTGTACGTCCGATTCGCAAAGTGGCATTACAATAACCGATAAGAAAACAACGAAAAGGGCTGCTCGAAAAAGCAGCCTTTTTTGTTTGAAAACCGCCGATCGGGCGGAAAACAACAAGGAAAGATGAAAAAGAATTTTGTAGAAGAACTGCGCTGGCGGGGCATGTTGCAGGATATGATGCCCGGAACCGAAGAACTCTTGCAGAAAGAACAGGTAACGGCTTATGTGGGCATCGACCCCACCGCAGATTCCTTGCATATAGGACATTTGGTGGGCATCATGATGCTTAAGCATTTTCAGGAATGCGGACATAAGCCGCTGGCCTTGGTGGGTGGCGCCACGGGCATGATCGGCGATCCCTCCGGAAAGAGCGCCGAACGGGTGCTTCTGAACGAAGACACGCTGCGCCACAACCAGGAGTGCATCAAGAAACAGTTGGCCAAGTTCCTCGATTTCGACAGCACCGAAGCCAACGCCGCCGAGTTGGTGAACAACTACGACTGGATGAAGGATATGGGCTTTTTGGCCTTTATCCGCGACATCGGCAAGCATATCACGGTCAACTATATGATGGCCAAGGATTCGGTCAAGAAACGCCTTTCGGGCGAGGCCGGCACCGACGGCATGTCGTTTACCGAGTTCACCTATCAGTTGGTGCAGGGCAACGACTTCCTGCATCTGCTCCAGACCAAGAACTGCAAGCTGCAGATGGGCGGTTCCGACCAATGGGGCAACATCACCACGGGTACCGAACTGATCAGGCGCATCACCGGCAAGGAAGCCTTTGCCCTTACCTGTCCGCTCATCACCAAGGCCGACGGCGGCAAGTTCGGCAAGACCGAAAGCGGCAACATCTGGCTGGATCCGGCCAAGACCTCTCCCTATAAGTTCTACCAGTTCTGGCTCAACTGCTCGGATGCCGATACGGCCAAATACATCCGTATCTTCACGATGATGGGAAAGGAAGAAATAGAAGCCCTGGAAAAGGAACACGCCCAGGCTCCGCACCTGCGGCTGTTGCAGAAAGCACTGGCCAAAGACCTCACCATCCGCGTGCATTCGCAGAAAGACTACGAAACGGCGGTGGAAGCCTCCGAAATCCTGTTTGGAAAGAGCACCACCGAATCCCTGCGCAAACTCGATACCGAAACCTTCCTTTCGGTTTTCGAGGGCGTTCCCTGCAGCGAGGTGGAAAGCGCCGAATTCGACGGAAACACTTCGCTGATAGACCTGCTTTCCGACAAGACGGGCATCTTTGCCTCCAAGAGCGAGGTGCGCCGCGCGCTCAAGGAAAACAGCCTTTCCGTCAACAAGGAAAAAGCCACCGAACAGACCCCCGTGAACCGCGACATGCTGCTCAACGGTGCGTATGTGCTCGTGCAGAAAGGCAAGAAGAATTATTTTCTCATTCACGTAAGATAGCCCGATGTTTCTGTTTTACGCACCCCGTACCGAAAACGGCCAATGCCGGTTCTCGCCGGCCGAAAGCCACCATTGCGCCAAGGTGCTGCGGCTTTTGCCGGGGCAGGCGGTGTGGGTGACCGACGGGGAGGGTTTTCTCTATGCGGCGGAATTGACCGTTGTGAGCGACAAGGCCTGTATGGCGCAGGTGCGTGAGGTGTTGCGCAGACCCGGCGAAGAAGGTAACATACGTCCGCAGGTGCATATCGCGATGGCGCCCACCAAAAACATGGAACGCACCGAGTGGTTTTTGGAAAAGGCCACCGAAGTGGGTTTGGGAAGCGTTACCTTTCTCTGTACGGAACATTCGGAGCGCAGACAGATAAAGCCGGAGCGTGTGGAAGCCATTTTGGTTTCGGCCATGAAACAGTCGCAACAGGCCTATCTGCCGCAACTGAACGGTATGCGGTCTTTGAACCGCTATTTGGAGGAAGTTCAGGACCGTACAGGAGAAACCGGGGAGCGGCAGAAATTCATTGCCTATTGCGGCCCGGAATACGAAAGAAAATCGTTTTTAGGCCTTCTGCGACCCGGAACGGAGGTAGAAGTGATGATTGGCCCGGAAGGGGATTTCTCGCCTGCGGAAGTGGCCCGGTGCGTCGAGGCGGGCTATATTCCCGTGAGCCTTGGAAACACCCGGCTCCGCACCGAAACGGCGGCCTTGTTCGCAGCCTGGGCGCCGTCTTACCTGTCGGGCTTGAAAAACCGCTCAATATAAGGGAATGCCGGCTAAATTTCTGATAAAATTTCGGTGGAGGAACCGATTCCTTCTGTCGGCGGCCGTTGTCTTTTGGCTGTTGCCCGGCGGATTCGCCTGTGCGCAACAGGTACAGATAGGGCTGCTCAAATACGGCGGGGGCGGCGACTGGTACGCCAATCCCACCTCCCTGCCCAACCTGATCGCCTTTGCCAACCGGGAGGCGGGCATGGACATAGACCCGCAGCCGGTAACGGTGGAAGTGGGTGGGCAGGCTTTGTTCGGCTGTCCTTTCGTGCACATGACCGGACACGGAAACGTGCTTTTTTCTCCTGCCGAAGAACAGAACTTGCGCACGTATCTTTTGGGAGGAGGATTTCTGCATATCGACGACAACTACGGCATGGACAGGTTCGTGCGCGCCCAGATGAAAAAGGTCTTTCCCGAACTCGACTTTGTGGAACTGCCGGCCTCGCACCCCGTGTTCAGGCAGGCGTTCGACTACAGCCGCACGGGGTTGCCCAAGATTCACGAGCACGATGCCAAGCGGCCGCAGGCGTTCGGTCTGTTCTACGAGGGCCGGATGATTTGTTTCTACACCTACGAATGCGATTTGGGCGACGGCTGGGAAGACCCCGAAGTGCACGGCGATTCGCCCCAAGTCCACCGCAAGGCCTTGGAAATGGGAACGAACCTGTTGCAGTTTGTGTTCATGCAATAGAAGAATCGGCGCTTGCCGATTTGCCGAACTTGCTTAAATTTGTCCCCCTGTGACGGTATTCCTGCCGTTGCGCAAAAACAAACGATATGAAAAAGATTCTTGTAAAAGCCTTGTTTTTAGGATTTATCGGTATGTTTCCCATATCGATGGCGTGCTCGCAGAGCCTGCATACGATTACTTTGCAGGAGGTACAGTCTTTGGATGTGGAAGGTCTTTTTACGGTGCAGTTGACCCAAGGATTGGAAGAAAAAGCGGAGATAGAGGCTCCGGCCGAACTGTTTGTCAAGATGAAAGCCAAACAGAGCGGAAAATCTTTCGAACTTTCGGTCAAAGACAAAGACGCCCGTTCCCACAACGGCCCGTTCAACGTAAGGATTACGCTCAAGAACCCGGAAAAAATCAGTCTGGAAGGCACGGCCCGTTTAAAGATGGCGGACGTGTTCACCTGTAAGAAACTTTCGGTGGAACTGGAAGATGAAAGCGCGTTCGAGGGCGAAATCCGCGCTTCCGAAAGCGTGAGCTTCGACGTAGAGGGCCATGCTTCCCTGAAGGCTTCCATCAATGCCGTAAAGTCTTGCAAGATGGAACTTTCCGGTTACGCCACCGCCCAAGTGAGCGGTTACGCGCCTTCGGTAAGCCTGACGCAGAAGGATGCCGCCAAACTCGAAGCACGTTCTTTCCGTACCGATAAGCTGGATGCCAAGATGTCGAACAACGCCACGGCGGGCATGACGGTGAACTCCACCTTGACCGCCACCGTGGAAGATGCGGCGATATTGCTCTACGACGGCATGCCCAAAACTAAAGTGAACAGCTCGGGCGTGGCCAAAGTAAGCACTTTCGCCAACGAACGTTGATCATCGGTAAAAAGATAGCTAAGCATACAATATGAAAACCGTATTTTCGGCAGACCGTGCCAAGCGTTTCCTTTTTTCTTTCATAGCGGCGTTTTTGCCATTGTTTTTGGGAATCTCCTGTCTGCCGGGGCTTCGGAACATCAGCCTGTCGGAAGTGGAAACCTTCCGGAACTATGCTTTTTCGGGTTTTCATGGAGTGGAAGCTTCGGGCAACTATGACATCCGTTTGATTTCCGCTTCTAAGGATTCTATTTGTGTATATGCCGACAGTGCCTTGTTTCCTTACATGAAGATAGAGGAAAAGAACGGGATTCTGACCTTCGGCTTCAAGGAATCCTTGCGTTTGGATAAAGAAAACACAGGGATTCATGTAGATGTGTTTTACGCGGGTGTGGAACTGGATGTGTTGCGTGCCTCCGGAGCGGCCAGGATACAGATAGAGGACAATCTCCACGCTTCTTCTTTGGAAATAAGGCTTACAGGTGCTTCTGAATTGGAAGGTATGTTGAAAGTGCACGAAAGCCTGAAAATCTTTATGTCGGGGGCCTCTTCGCTCAAGGGCGACTGCCGCGTGAACGGACAGGCTAAAATAAAGATGTCGGGCTCGACTTCTTTTATCGGCGACTGTACGGTAACGGGCAAGATGAACCTTGAACTCTCGGGTGCGGGAGATATAGCGTGGACAGGCTATGCGGAAAAAGCCGATGTGCAACTTTCGGGCGCAAGCCGTTTCCGTGGTTTCGATATGATGACGGAAGAGCTCTTTGTGATAGCCTCCGGTGCTTCCGATATGGAAATAACGGTGAACAGAAAGATGAAGGCCCGTGTGAGCGGAAGTTCGCATATCCGTTATCAGGGCACGCCTTCGGTAGAATCAACGGTGAGCGGTGCCGGATCTGTCGTTCCCGTTAGATAGGCATAGGTTTTGCTTACGGTCATAAAAAATCCGGCAGGGATATTTCCTTGCCGGATTTCTTAATATATAGGGCAGCTTCTGTCTAATTGGTTTTGGAAAATTCCATGAGGTAGGCCTTGATGAAATCGTCGAGGTCGCCGTCCATTACCGCCTGCACGTTGGAGGTCTCGCAACCGGTGCGCAGGTCTTTCACCATCTTGTAAGGCTGCATCACGTAGGAGCGGATTTGGCTTCCCCATTCGATTTTTTTCTTGCTGCCCTCGATGGCGTCTATCTTTTCGCGTTTCTTGCGCAACTCTATCTCGTAGAGCTGTGATTTAAGCATCTGCAAGGCTTTCTCGCGGTTCTGCAACTGGGAGCGCGTTACCTGGCATTCGATGATGATGCCCGAGGGCGCGTGCCTGAGGCGCACGGCGGTTTCCACCTTGTTGACGTTCTGTCCGCCCGGGCCGCTGCTCCGGAAAGTATCCCAGGTAAGGTCGGCGGGATTGATTTCGATTTCGATATTGTCGTCGATGATGGGGTAGGCATAGACCGAGGCAAACGAGGTGTGCCGCCGCGCTCCGGCGTCGAAAGGCGAAATGCGCACCAAACGGTGCACGCCGCTCTCGCTCTTGAGGTATCCGAAAGCGAAATCCCCCTCCACTTCTATTGTGGCCGACTTGATGCCCGCCTGTTCGCCCTCCTGGTAATCGACGGTGGTGATCTTGTAGCCCTTGCGTTCGGCCCAGCGCATATACATGCGGTAGAGCATGTCCGCCCAGTCCTGGCTTTCGGTTCCGCCGGCACCGGAGTTGATGGTAACCATGGCGCCCATACGGTCTTCCTCGCCCGAAAGCATGTTCTTGAATTCCAGTTCCTCGATAGATTTCTCCAAATGGGAAAGGCAGTCTTCCATCTCCTGTTCGGGCACCTCGCCGCTGTCGTACATCTCCGCCATCACGCCGGCGTCTTCCCATTCGGAATGTACCGCGTGGAAAGCGTCTGTCCACACTTTTTTCTGACGGATGCCCTTCAGTATCTTTTCGGCTTCCTTGGGGTCGTCCCAAAAGCCGGAAGCCTGGGTCTTGGCTTCTTCGTCCTTTATGAATTGTTCCTTGCCGGCAATGTCAAAGACACCTCCTCAGCGTTTCCACCCGCGTGGACAACGCTTGCAGTTTTTCCTTGTCGTACATATCTCGATTATGCTACGCCTTTTCCGTGGCAGTTCTTGTATTTCTTTCCGCTTCCGCAGGGGCAGGGGTCGTTGCGGCCCACTTTCTTTTCCACATGCACCGGCTGCGGCTTCTGCGGCGCATCGCCCTGGTTGGTCTGCATGGGCGCGCGTTTTTCGGGAACGCTGCCGCCGATGCCGGCGCGCGAAGTCTGCATGCGGCTCATGTCGGTGCGTTGCTGGCGGGCTTCCTGCATCTGGTTGGGGTCGGGAGAAGGCAAATGCCCCAGCGAAAGGAATTCGCTCACATCGCGGTTCATGTCGATGAGCAGCTGCTTGAACAGGTTGAAGGCCTCGAACTTGTAGATCAGAAGCGGGTCTTTCTGCTCATAGGAGGCGTTCTGCACCGACTGTTTGAGGTCGTCCATCTCGCGCAGGTGTTCTTTCCAGCTGTCGTCGATCATGGCCAGGCAGAGACCGCGCTGGATTGCGCCCGTAATCTCGCGTCCGTTGCTGTCGAGGCACTTCTGGATATTGGCCACCACCTGCAGGGTCTTGCGTCCGTCGGTGATGGGAATGGCGATGTTCTCAAAGCGTGAGCCGTGGTTTTCCTGCACGTGCTTGATGATGGGCAGGGCCTGTTGCGAAATCTGCTCGGCTTTCTGACGGTAGTCCGAATAAACGGCATCGAAGATGGCCTTTACCGTGGCGGGCTTGGCCGAAAGCGCTTCGGCTTCCGATACAGGGCATTCCACACCGAAAGTGCGGATAAGACGGCTCTTGAAGTTCTCGAAATCGCGGTCTTCGGCCAGTTCGGAAATATAGTGTTCCACCGTGTCGTACATCATGTTGGAGATATCCACCCCGAGGCGTTCGCCAAAAAGGGCGTGGCGGCGTTTGGTGTAGATCACCTCGCGTTGGGCGTTCATCACGTCGTCGTATTCCAACAGGCGCTTGCGGGTTCCGAAATGGTTCTCTTCCACCTTCTTCTGCGCCTTCTCGATGGAACGGGTCAGCATCTTGGCCTGGATGTTCTCGCCTTCCTGATAGCCCATGCGGTCCATCAGAGCGGCGATACGCTGGGAGGCGAAAAGACGCATCAGGTTGTCTTCGAGCGATACGTAGAACTGTGAGCTTCCCGGGTCGCCCTGACGTCCGGCACGGCCCCGCAGCTGGCGGTCCACACGGCGGCTTTCATGGCGTTCGGTACCGATAATCGCCAGACCGCCGGCTTCCTTGACGCCCGGCCCGAGCTTGATGTCCGTACCACGGCCGGCCATGTTGGTGGCGATGGTCACCGTGCCGGCCAGACCGGCTTCGGCCACGATGTCGGCTTCTTTCTTGTGCAGTTTGGCGTTCAACACGTTGTGTTTGATGTTGCGCCCCTTGAGCATGCGGCTCAGCAATTCGGACACTTCCACCGAAGTGGTACCCACCAGCACCGGCCGGCCGGCCTTGATAAGGCGTTCCACCTCTTCGATGATGGCGTTGTATTTCTCGCGCTTGGTCTTGTAGATGAGGTCGTCCATATCCTGACGGATAACGGGACGGTTGGTGGGGATGCAGACCACATCGAGTTTGTAGATATTCCAGAATTCGCCCGCTTCGGTTTCGGCCGTACCGGTCATACCCGAAAGCTTGGAATACATGCGGAAATAGTTCTGTAGCGTGATGGTGGCGTAGGTTTGCGTGGAGGCTTCCACCTTGACCCTTTCCTTGGCTTCGATGGCCTGGTGCAATCCGTCCGAATAGCGGCGGCCTTCCATGATACGGCCGGTCTGTTCATCCACAATCTTCACCTCGTTGTCGATGACCACGTATTCCACATCGCGTTCAAACAAGGCGTAGGCTTTGAGCAGTTGGTTAATCGTGTGAACGCGGTCCGACTGGATCGCGTAGTCACGCATGAGTTCGGCTTTTTTGGCCGTTTTTTCCTCGTTCGGAAGAGAAGATTTTTCTAATTCCGCAATTTGGGAACCGATATCAGGCAGAATGTAGTATTCGGGATTATGTGCATCGGAAGACAGATAGTCCACGCCTTTGTCGGTGAGGTCGATGCTGTTGAGTTTCTCGTCGATGACAAAATACAGCTCCCCATCGATGCGCGGCATGTTCTTGCCTTGTTCCTGCAGGTAGAAGTTCTCGGTTTTCTGCATGAGCGTCTTCATGCCCGGTTCGCTGAGGAACTTGATGAGCGCCGTGTTTTTGGGAAGCCCCCGGTGCGCCCTGAAAAGCAGTTCGCCGCCTTTCTTTTCCTGTTCGGGCGTGGGGTTGCCGTTGAGGATGCTCTTGGCTTCGGCCAGAATCTTGGTGACCAACGCACGCTGCTGGTTGTAGAGTTTCTCGATTTGCGGACGCAAGGTGTCGAACTCTAGGTCGTCGTCTTTGGTGGTGGGACCCGAAATGATCAGCGGGGTACGGGCATCATCGATCAAGACCGAATCGACCTCATCCACAATCGCGTAGTTATGCCCGCGCTGCACCAGTTCCTGCGGGGTGCGGCACATATTGTCGCGCAGGTAGTCAAAACCGAACTCGTTGTTGGTGCCGTAGGTGATGTCGGCCAGATAGGCCTGCCGACGGGCTTCGCTGCTGGGCTGGTGCTTGTCGATGCAATCCACCTTGAGGCCGTGGAACTCAAAGAGCATGCCCATCCATTCCGAGTCGCGCTTGGCCAGATAGTCGTTTACAGTCACCACATGAACCCCTTGGCCGGGCAGGGCGTTGAGATAGACGGGAAGCGTTTCAACGAGGGTCTTGCCTTCCCCCGTGCTCATTTCGGCAATCTTTCCCTGATGGAGCACGATGCCGCCGATAAGCTGCACGTCGTAGTGCACCATGTCCCAGGTGATGAGGTTGCCCCCCGCCATCCACTGGTTCTTGTAATAGGCCTTGTCGCCGCGAATCGTCACGTTGTCGCGCGTGGCGGCCAGGTCGCCGTCCCAAGGCATGGCGGAAACCTCCACTTCGGCATTGTCGCGGAAACGCTCTGCGGTGGCCTTCACCACCGCAAAGGCTTCGGGAAGAATGGCGTTGAGTTCTTCCTGAGTCTGTTGATAGATTTCCTTTTCGAGTTTGTCGATGGAGGCGTAAATCTGTTCCTTTTCCTCCACGCTCAGGCTGTCGTCGATATTGTTCCGGATGCGTTCCCGGAGGGCTTCCACCTCATCGCTTTCAGCCTGGACGCGGGTCCGTATCCGGGCCTTGAACTCCTGTGTCTTGGCGCGCAAAGCGTCGTTGTCTAATTGCGAAATGGTCTCATACGCCTTCAGGCATTGCTCCAAAATCGGCCTCACTTCCTTGAGGTCGCGGTCTGACTTGTTTCCGAGCAGCTTTTTGAAAAATCCCATAATCCTTTGATTTAAGCCGGGGAAACCCCGGAACAGTTTCGGCCTTTCCTATAACGACAGGCGGCAAAAACAAAACGTTAAAGGTAATGAAAAAATATGATACGGTCTCTATACAGACTGAAAAGAGTGGGGATTCTCAAAAAACACCTAATCGAATTGGCAGAGAAAATTGTTGAGGTCTTGTTTTTTATCAAGCCCCAGTTTTTTACGGAGACGATAGCGCGACTGTTCCACGGCCCGGGAAGAGACATGCATGATATTTGCGATTTCTTTCGTGGTCATATTAAGTCTGAGAAAGGCGCAGAGTCTTTTTTCGGTGGGGCTCAGGTTAGGATATTTCTTTTGCAGGTTTTTCAAAAAATCAATATGGACACGCTCAAAACGGCTTTCGAATTCCCGCCATTGTTCATCATCGTCCTGTCCTTTCAAAAGCATGATGGTGCGGTCTATCAACGGCTGGTTGGAAGGTTTGAACAAAGCGCGGGCCTGTTGCAGCTGCCGGGTTATTTCCTGTAGGTCGTTGGCCCTTTTTTGCTGCTGGATACTTTGTGTAATCATCTTTTTGTTTTCCTGTTCCAGTTCGTTGGCCAGGAAGAAATTTTCTTTTTGTTTGTTTTTTAATATTTTGCGGGAACGTTTGTACCAATAGAAAAAAGCCACGATACCCAAAAGCAGAACAAAAGCCAGAATGATTGTGGACAGAATAAGGCGGTAGAGTTTGTATCGGTTGATGAGTTCCGCCTGTATGGCCTCGTTCTCCATTTTGAGACGCACCAGATTCACGATATTGCGCTTGTTTGCCAGCGAATCGGAAGACTGTTTGAATTGTTGCAGATACAGATACGCTTGTTCGTAATTTTTTTCCGCTTCTGCAATCCAGACAAAATATTGCAGAATCATGTTGTGCATATTGTCTGCCTGAAGTTCGAGCGCGATGGCGTCGGCCTGTTCAAATGCAGCCTTGGCTTTTTCGATATCGTTGAGCGTGAAAAAAACATATCCTTGATAAATCAAGGCCCGCGCCACACTGGACCGGTTGTTGTGTTTGCGGGCTATTTCAAGTGACATCTGCAGGTTAAATAAGGCGGAGTCCATATCTCCGGTTGTGATATAGACAGGAGCCAGGTTCATGTACAGCCGATCCATGCCGAAAGCGATATGGCGTTCTTCTATATGGCGGATACAGCGGTTAAGCAGATTTTTCGCTTCCTTTATGTTACCTTGTTCTGTGTAGATGATGGCGATATTATTGAATAGGCGGATACGCAAAAGGGCGTCTTCTTCTCCGTTTGCAAAAGAAAGTGCCTCATTGTAATAGTCCAAGGCTTGTTCATGTTCTTTTTGAAGGTCGTGTAAAACACCGAAAGCGTTGAGAATGTTTGCTGTGGCATTGCTGTCCTTGATTTGTGCGGCGATTTCACCGGCCGAAGACAATGCGGCATAGGCTTTGTCGAAAACATTCATTTCGGTGAAATAGCGGCCTTGCAACAACATTGCCGATACCAGAAGATCACGGTTTCCGGTGTTTTGGGCATTCTCCCTTACCGTCTGGCAAATTTCATATACATTGTCCAGATATCCTTTATAGAGCCATATTTCCCCCTTCATCAGCAATACTTCGCTTTCGAGCGTGCGCTGACGGTTCTTGATGGCCCAATCATACACCCGGTTGTTGAACAGCAAGGAAGAATCTTCATTGATATAGAGATAATGCCGTGCCAGAGAAAGATCGTTGACCACGGAGGCGGGATACCGAGGAGCGGACCATGCACCCTGCAAAACAGAAAAGAACGGCAACAATACCGAAAAGCAAAAAACTCTTGTTACAAGGCGGTTCCGACGCATGGACGCAAAGGTAATTTTTCTTTTCTACATCACCAAACAAAGGTTTTCATGCTTGCTTCAGAGCGGTATCTTTTCTACTATTTTTATAAAAAAACATCCTTGTTTAATATTCACAAAGAAGATATATATAATATTTTATGTTTTATTGTTGGGAGATGTCGAATACGATATATATTGAATATGAAAATTTGTAGTAGGGTGTTTGTAAGAAAGATGCTGAAAAGAAGGTTTTATTTGTTTGTTCGATTTCAAGACATAACTTTAAAAACACTTGCCATGAAACAAACATCATTCCGGATCCGCATCTTAGGTGTTGCGGTCTGCATCTTGCTGGGATTGCTCCCGATAAGAGGAACTTCCCAGATTCCCAATTCCGACAAAGTTCTGATGGGATACATCGACGAGTCTTTTTTCGGAACATACAAAGACGACAAGTATAACTTTTTGGTTTGGGATGGAGAAGGGGAACCGGTGGTGTTGCCTTCGTTGCTTTCCGATATAAACCGTTACGGTAGGGTAATGGCGGGAACTTGGGTCAATAACGAGTTCTATTGCATCACCATGAGCGTGGAAGAAGAAAAGAACCTCTATATCGCCTATGAACCTTTGTCCCGCTCTATCCGTATCATCGGCGTAACGTCGGTTTATATGGGAACGTCTAATTGCGATATGGCCTATAACGAAAAAACAGGAGAGTTGTTTGCCTTGCAGTCTGCCACCACCGGAACTTGGCTCTACAAACTTTCTTTGACCGACACCACTTCGCAAGAAATCAAGGGGTCGAGCGGTTCTTCCGGCATCACCCTCGACGGTGTGGTGCCTTCCGATGGATCTTTTGTCGGTTTGGCTTTCAACAGCAGGGGTGAGCTCTATACGGTTTACAGCCGGAACGAGGAAGCGCAAATCTGCAGGGTGAATCCGCAAACGGCTTCCGCCAGCGTGGTGGCCACCACCGGAATCCGTGCGGGTACATCCAACAGTCTCACTTTTGCCGGTGATCCCGACAAATTGTATTGGTACACACTTTATCGGGGCGATTATGTGTGGGAAGTGAACCTTACCGACGGAGACACCCAAAAGGTGAAGGAAGAAGAATTGGGACCTTTCACCACTCTCTGTCACCCGAAATACCCGCAAGGGGCACCGGCTTCTCCCGTTTCTGATTTGCGGGTCTTGAAAAACCCCGCCGACTATAAAGAAGCAACCTTTTATTGTACGTTGCCTACCCACGATTTACAGGAAAATACGATTACGGGCAAGATGCGTGTGGAAATATGGAAAGGAAAAGACCTTGACAATATGGTCAAAATAGATTCCCTTTCGGACCGTGAACCGGGAGAAAGGATTTCCTATACGCACACCGAAACACAAGAAGGAACTTTCTATTTTGCCTTCCGTGTTTTTGTAAACGGCTTTAACAGTCCGTTTACCCATACGCTCTGCCCGTTTTATAACGTTACGTATCCGTATCAGACAGGTTTTGAAAAAGACGATGAAAAAGGAGCGGTGATAGCCGAAGGAGAAGGTTGGCAACATTGGGAAAATTACCGTCAATACGATTGGCAACCGTTTGATACCTTGGTGAGGACAGGGAAGTATTCGTATGGTGTGAATCTGGACACGGTATCCAGGCTTAGAATCGGCAACGGACTGTACGTTTACAAAGGTGTGGAATACGAATTTTCGTTTTATGTGATAGGTCATGCCAAGATTGTTTATGGCGGCCGCTGGATAGAAGGCCCTCTGAAACCGCTTGAAATATCTTACAACGGAAAAGATACCTTGTTGACACTTCCCAAGCAGGGAGAAGGGGTCAGCGCGATAAAACCTTACCGTTATTTTGATAAATACACCTACAGGTTCATCGCCAAGGAAAACGGTCCGCTCGATATTTCCTTCCGCGCCGTGGGCGATGACTCTTATTTTATTGATGATTTTGAAATAAACCAACTAACCTTACCTGAAGTTCCGGGTCTTATTACAGATCTTGCCGTGAACGACGCAAACACCGAAGCGCTTGAACGCAAACTTTCGGTAAGTTTTACCGTTCCGGCCAAAACCTTGGGCAATGAGGACCTCTCCGCACCGGTGGATGTGGTTATGCAATGGTCGCGCTATCGTAATTTTACCGATGAATTGGGTCAGGAGAGCATGATTTCGCAAACCCTCTCCGCATTACAGCCGGGTTCGGCGCAAACGGTTGACCGTACTTTCGACAAGGAAGGCTTTTATTATGTGAGGGCTTATGCTGTCAACGATAAAGGTGAATCACCGCTTTCGGGGATTCTGGAAGCCGGCTATATGGGAAAGGGTTATTCGTTCGACCTGACAGTAACCAGCAAACTCTCCGCACCGATAGAAAATGTGTCGGTATCGTTGCTCCCGCTTTATCCGGAAGGAGAAGAAGCCTATACGGCCACCACTTCCGCCACGGGAAAGGTTGCCCTGACGGATCTTTACACCGGCCGTTACAAAATGGAATTGCGCCATAGTCTTTATGAAACTTATCAGGCGGAATTGCGCTTGGAAAAAGATACGGTCTTGACGATAAAGATGGAAGACAAGATTTTCTATCCCGCACCTAAACCCGTAAGCGGACTGGAAATAACCTCCACCGACGCCGACCTGCTGCAAGTGAATCTTTCCTGGACCAATCCTTCGGAAGATGTAGATGGAAACGCTTTGGTTGCCTTGAACGGCCTGATTGTTTCCTACAGCATAGAAGGAGCCGCATTAGTAACGCTCGATACGGTTAAGCAAGGTTTGCCCGGAAACGACATGACCTACACGGCCGAATTGAAAGAACAAGGCTATTACACCCTTTCTGTATCGGCTTATAATGAATATGGATGTTCGGAAGAAGTTTCGGTTGAAGTGGGTTATGTTGGCAATGGTTTCGATAAAACCTTTGTGTGCCGTACGGCGAATGGAGAAGCGCTCAAAAATGTACACATTTCGCTCTTTTCCACAGAAGGAGAATATTCGGCCATGGGCGATGAATCCGGTAAAGTTAAGCTCACCGGTGTAAGAAGAGGAAATTACGAACTATTCGCCATGGTTGATTATTATGACCGCCTGGTAAAGGAAAACCTTAGAGTGGAAGACGAAACGGAACAAGTATTGGAAGACTTTGTTCTGGCTATGCCCGAACCCGAACTTACCGGATTTGTGCAGGAAGACCATCGGGTTGTCTTTAATTGGAAACAGAAAGAAAACCGCAATTTTACGGACGGTTTTGAAACCTATGCCGATTTTGAAATAGAACAGATAGGCCAGTACAAGTTGGGCGGGGCAAAGAGCAAGGGTTATTTTGGCGGTTGCACATGGCCGAATATCCTCGAAGACCAATCGTGGATAGTGTTCAATCCCTTCTCCACGTTCCCACCGGTAAACGAATACACATATTGGAGCACGCATTCGGGCAACAAGATGCTGTGTGCTTTATACACGGTGCGCAACGACGATTGGTTGGTACGCGCTGTGGATGGTGGTGGAATCCTGAAATTTTGGGCGAAGGGTCCGCAGATCGGTAATGTAGATCCAGAACGTTTCGTGGTGCTTTATTCAACCACCGATGATAATTTCGGCAACTTTGTGAAGGTTTCGGAAGGTGATTTTGTAGAAACCACCAAGGAATGGATCGAATACAGTTTTGAATTGCCCGACAATGCCCGCTATTTTGCCATCCATTGCGTATCGAACGATGCCAGTGTGTTGCAGATTGATGACCTTTCCTATACGCTTTCGCATGGTCAGAAGGTAAGACCCGCCCAAGGCTTCGAAGTGTATATGAACAACGCCCGTGTGGCGGTGCTTTCGGCCTCCGATACAAGTTATGTGTTTGAAAACCTTCCTGACGGCCAGCACACTTTAGGTTTGAAGGCTGTATATGAAGAAGGAACGTCTCCGATGATTACCCGCACGGTTGCGGTAGGCAACTATGTGGCCACACCGATAAACGTGAAAGTGGAAGATGTGAACGGTGAATGGGTGATTTCCTACGAAATGCCTCGCGGTGAAAAAGCGCAGTATTTCAAGATTTTCCTGGATTGGGAATTGTATGAGCATGTAGAAGATTTCAGCTGTGTGTTGCCATCGGTAAATCCCGCTGTGGAACACGTGGCCGGCGTTTGTGCGGTAGATAACGAACGTTTTTCGGATACGGTGTGGGTGAAGTTCAATACGGTGAGCAATGAACCGGTTCAGGAATCGAAAATAAGCGTTGTTCCCAATCCTTGTGTGGATGGAAAAGTACGGATCGAAACCCGTTTGGGCGGCACGCTCGAAATTTTCGGTATGGACGGCAGGAAAGTACAGGTACAGGAAATCGCCGCCGGTGTTCAGGAAGTAAGATTGAACCAACCGCAAGGGCTTTATCTGATTACCGTTACACAACCGGATGGTTCCAGACTCGTAACCCGTTTGGTGGTGGCCCGATAAGTTGCCCTATCGGAATTCGGGCGGGGAGGAAAAATGCAAATGCATTTTTCCTCCCCGCTTTGTTTATGAAAAAATAGGCCCGGTGCTAAAAAGATTGACCTGAGGTTTAGTATTCGTCTTCGTGAAAAAAGAAATCTTCTTTGGTGGGATAGTCGGGCCAGATTTCTTCGATACCGTCGTAAACGATACCTTCGTCTTCCAGTTCCTCAAGATTTTCAAGGATTTCTTGCGGAAGCCCCGAACGCTGTGCGTAGTCGATAAGTTCCGATTTCGATGCCGGCCAGGGGGCATCTTCCAATTTTGAGGCCATTTCTAACGTCCAATACATAAGGCAAAACCCTCCTTCAAAAAATTAAATAAGCAAAAAAGGATTACAAAGGTACATCTTTCTGACCAATCTCAGACCTGTCGGCGGTAGCATGTACCTTCACGGACAGATCCGGGGTCCGCTAAAGGTACATCTTTCTGACCAATCTCAGACCTGTCGGCGGTAGCATGTACCTTCACGGACAGATCCGGGGTCCGCCCTATTGAACTGTGGGTTGCCCTCCCGTGTATATTTGGGAGTACTTTTGTGCAATATTGTTATCTTTACACATTCAAATTATCTTTACACGCTCAAACAAGACACATGACATTTTCAGACTTCAACCTGCGGCAGGAAATCCTTGCGGCAATCGAACAACTCGGATTTTCAGAACCTATGCCCGTGCAGGCCAAAGTCTTGCCCGTACTGCTTTCCACCGACACCGACATGGTGGCCTTGGCACAGACCGGAACGGGAAAAACGGCGGCTTTCGGCCTGCCTTTGCTGCAAAAATGCCACCCCGACCGGCCGGGAGTGGAAGCCTTGGTGCTCAGCCCTACCCGGGAACTGTGCATGCAGATTGCCAAAGACCTCAAGAACTTTGCCCAAAACATAAAGAACCTGCGTATCTGCGCCGTCTATGGCGGCGCCAGCATCGAACGCCAGTTGGACGAGATAGCCCGGGGCGTGAAAATCGTGGTGGCCACCCCCGGCCGTATGCTTGATATCATACGTCGCGGAAAAATCGATTTCAGTGGGCTTAAAACCGTGGTTTTCGACGAAGCTGACGAAATGCTCAACATGGGCTTCCGCGATGAGCTTGACGGCATTCTTGAGAACACGCCCGAAGACAAGCATACCTGGCTGTTTTCGGCCACGATGCCCAAAGAAATACGCACGCTGGCGAACCATTACATGCATGAGCCGCAGGAAATCGTTATCGGCACGCGCAACGAGGGTTCGGCCAACGTAACGCACCACTACTACATGGTGAACTCGCGCCAACGCTATCTTGCCTTGAAGCGCATCATCGATTTCTACCCCGAAATCTATTCCATCATCTTTTGCCGCACGCGGCGCGAAACGCAGGAGGTAGCCGAACAGCTTATCAAAGACGGCTACAATGCCGACGCCTTGCACGGCGACTTGTCGCAGGCCCAGCGCGACAACGCCATGAGCCGTTTCCGCCTCAAGAACCTGCAGCTTCTGGTAGCCACCGATGTGGCGGCGCGAGGCCTGGACGTGAATAACCTCACGCATGTGCTCAACTACAACCTGCCGGACGAAACCGAACAATATGTGCACCGTAGCGGCCGTACAGGCAGGGCTTCGGCCACCGGCATCTCCATTGCCATCATCACTCCGCGCGAAAAAGGCAGGCTTAGAGAAATTCAGAAGGTGCTCAAAAAGGATTTCGTGCTGCAACCCATTCCGCAGGGCGAGGAAATCTGCGAGAAGCAGCTGCTCTACCAGATCAACCGCATGATGCAGTTGGATATGGGCGACGGCGCGGGTCCTATCGAAAATTACCTGCCGGGCATCTACGAAAAGTTACAGGACCTGAGCAAGGAAGAAATCATCAAACGCTTTGTATGGCGCGAGTTCAACCGTTTTTCGGAATACTACGCCAACGCGCCTGGCGTTGAGGATTTGAGTAATCCCAATGGCAAACAAGTGCGGGGCGATTCCAAACGCGGACAGAAGGGCGTGGCCGAAGGACTCACGCGCATTTTCGTCAACCTCGGCCATATGGACGGGCTCAAACCGCAGAACATGCTGGGCATCATCAACGACAGCATCGGCACCAAGGAAGCCCAGATCGGCCGTATCGAGATATACAAGACCTGTTCTTTCGTAGAAGTGGACAAACATTTCTGCAACGATATTCTGGACGGCCTGAACCACACCGTATGGGGCGACCGCAAACTGTTTGCCGAACCGGCCACGGGCAAGGATGAAAAGCCTTCTGAAGGGAAGCGCAGAGGCCGTGAACCCAGAGAAGAAAGGGCTTACGAAGAACGCAAACCGCGTGCCTCCGGCCGCAGACGGAACGAAGACAGTTTCGAAAACAGGAAATCCGAATGGAAGGTAAAACGGTCAGGATGGCAGAATATGGTGGATCCCGATGGGGAAGATTATAGAATGAATAGCCGCGGGAGAAATAAAAGAGGTTACGATTTTTCGGCATTCGACCGCTCGGTGTTCGAAGAAGCACCCGCAAAAAAACGCAGCAACAGTGCGGCTGGAAAAAGGGCGCGTAGAGCCATAGAAACGGCACGCGATACCCAACCGGCAAAACGCAGGAAAAAATAAATATCACAGTCATGGCAACAAGACGTTTTGAAATTTTGGAAAAAGAAACACTCGCGCCTGAAATCATCAGCATGCAAGTGTATGCGCCACGTTTGGCGGAATCAGCCAAGCCGGGGCAGTTCCTCATTGTGATTCCCGACGAACAAGGCGAACGCATACCGCTTACCGTTTGCGATTACGATACGCAGCGCGGCACGATCCGCATCGTTTTCCAGATGCTGGGGGCTTCTACCAAAAAATTGGGAACTTTCAACGTGGGCGAGTGTTTTCAGGATGTGGTGGGACCGCTCGGC
>CAYTCD010000003.1:0-13706 GCA_964436335.1 uncultured Bacteroidaceae bacterium | reverse complement strand
CCGCTCGGCCAACCTCTTTGTATTGGAAAAAGAAATGCGCGCGGTGGGCAAGGAAGTGTTCCTGTGTACCGACGATGGAACCGCCGGTTTCCATGGCCGCGTGACGGATCTGATCAAAGACCTTATCGACAATAAGGGCAAAAAATACGACCAGGTGATTTGTATCGGCCCCATGATCATGATGAAGTTTGTTTCTTTGCTTACCAAGGAATACAATATTCCCACGGTAGTGAGCCTCAACACGCTGATGGTGGACGGCACGGGAATGTGCGGTGCATGCCGTGTAACGGTAGGTGGAAAAACCAAGTTTGCTTGTGTGGACGGACCCGAATTCGATGCGCACCAGGTGGATTTTGACGAAGCCATGCGCCGTCAGGGCATGTACCGCCAGCACGAGATAGCCAAGAACACCGCAGACCACCGTTGCAATCTGGCGGCGGCAGTGGAAGAATCGGCTTCCTGCCGTGCATTGGAAAACGGGGAGGCCGGCAGCGCATTCGACAAAAAGAAACGGGTTCCTGTCCGTGAACAGGATCCGAAGGTCCGGAGCGGTAATTTTGAAGAAGTTTGTTTGGGATATAATGTGGAAGAAGCCGTATTGGAGGCTTCCCGTTGCCTGCAATGCAAGAAGCCTTCGTGTATGGAGGCCTGCCCGGTTTCCATCAAGATTCCGCAGTTTATCGCCCAGGTTGCGAAACGTGATTTTGAAGAAGCCGCCCGTGTTATCGCCATCGACTCGGCTTTGCCGGCGGTGTGCGGCCGTGTCTGCCCGCAGGAATCGCAATGCGAAGGTTCTTGCGTAATGGGCAAGAAATTTGAACCGGTGGCTATCGGCAAACTGGAACGTTTCGTGGCCGACTATAATCGTCTTCAAGGTGGAGCGAAAATAGAAAAGCCGACGTCCAACGGCAAGAAAGTAGCTGTTATCGGGAGCGGTCCGGCCGGGCTCACCTGTGCGGGTGACTTGGCAAAAATGGGGTATTCGGTAAGGGTTTTCGAAGCCTTGCACAAGGCCGGCGGCGTGTTGGTGTATGGTATTCCCGAATTCCGTCTGCCCAAAGCCATTGTGGCAAAGGAAATCGAAAACCTCAAGCAGTTGGGAGTGGAATTTGAAACCGATGTGATTATCGGCAAGACCGATACGGTGGACCACCTCATGGATGTGGAGAAATACGATGCGGTGTTTATCGGTTCGGGCGCGGGTCTGCCCCGTTTCATGAACATTCCGGGCGAAAACCTCAACGGTGTGGTTTCGGCCAACGAACTTCTTACCCGCTCCAATCTCATGAAGGCTTACCGGGATGACTACGCCACGCCGGTGTTCATCGGCAAGAAAGTGGCCGTGGTCGGAGGTGGAAATGTGGCGATGGATGCCGCCCGTACCGCCAAACGTCTCGGTTCGGATGTATATGTGGTGTATCGCCGCACCATCAACGAAATGCCGGCCCGGCGCGAGGAAGTGCATCATGCGCAGGAAGAAGGCATCCACTTTTTGGAACTTACCAATCCCGTAGAGATCCTGGGCGATGACAAAGGCTGGGTAAGGGCCATCAAGTGTATTCGCATGGAATTGGGAGAACCGGACGCTTCGGGTCGCCGCAGTCCGGTGGAAATGCCCGGCTCGGAATTCGATATAGAGGTTGACGAAGTGGTGATGTCGCTTGGAACAGTGGCCAATCCCATGCTGGCCCATTCGATAAAAGGCCTGGAAACCAACCGTAAGGGCTGTATCGTGGCCGATGAAACCGGTGCCACCTCCCGCCCCGGCGTATTCGCTGCCGGCGATGTGGTGAGCGGCGCGGCCACCGTAATCCTCGCCATGGGCGCCGCCCGCAAGGCGGCTCAAGCCATCGATGCCTATGTACAGGGTAAATAAGGTCTAAAGAATCCTAAAAAAAGAGCCGGTGTAGAAGGTTTTGCCTTGCGTACACCGGCTTTTCTTTTGAATAAAATCAAAGAAATTACCGTACTTCTTTCAACTCGAAGTTTTTGCCGAGATATTTTTCGCGTACTTCCGGGTCGTCCGCCAGGTCTTTTGATGAACCCGACTTGAGTATCTTTCCACTGTAGAGCAGGTACGAACGGTCGGTGATGGAAAGTGTTTCCTGAGCGTTGTGGTCGGTAATCAGGATACCGATGTTTTTCTGTTTGAGCTGCAACACAATCTTCTTGATGTCTTCCACCGCCAAAGGATCTATACCGGCAAAAGGTTCGTCCAAAAGGATGAATTTGGGATTGGCGGCCAAGGCACGGGCTATTTCGGTACGTCTCCTTTCGCCACCCGAAAGGCTGATGCCTTTGGTCTTGCGGATATGTCCGATACCGAATTCTTCCAGAAGTTCTTCCAGGCGGTGTTTTCTCAACTCGGAACTTTTTTCGGTGAATTCCAGTATGGAGGAAATGTTTTCTTCCACACTCATCTGCCTGAAAACAGAAGATTCCTGTGCCAGATAGCCCACACCGAGCTGGGCCCGCTTGTACATGGGCAACTTGGTGATGTCGGTGTCGTCTAAGAAAACCTTGCCGGACAAGGCTTTTATCAATCCCACCATAATATAAAAAGAGGTGGTCTTTCCCGCACCGTTCGGGCCGAGAAGCCCCACAATCTCGCCTTGTTCAAGCTTTATGGAGACGTGATCGACCACAGTACGCTGCCTGTAAATTTTTACGATATCTTCGGTACGCAGTATCATGACGGTTTTTTATTTTCCAACAAATTCGTATCTTTGGTATTTGCGGTTGGAGGCTGGGAAATCCGCCTGCAAATCCTTCCAAAAGGAAAGGACAACAAAAGTAAACATTTTTATTAACCCGAAGCACCATGGAGGGTAGCAGTGAGTATCTGCATCAGGAATTGTTGCGCGTTTTCGGTTTTTCCCGTTTCAAGGGTAATCAGGAGGCCATTATTCAAAATGTCCTGACAGGAAAGGACACTTTTGTGATTATGCCTACGGGGGGAGGAAAATCGTTGTGCTATCAATTGCCTGCCTTGATACTGCCCGGTACGGCTATCATTGTGTCGCCGCTTATCGCGTTGATGAAAAACCAGGTGGACGCCGTGCGCAGTTTCGGTAGTGCCTCCGATATAGCCCATTATCTTAACTCCTCCCTTACCAAGGCCGAAATGAAGCAGGTAAAGGAAGACCTCAGCAGCGGCAAGACAAAATTGCTGTACGTGGCCCCCGAAACACTTACCAAAGAGGAAAACATAGAATTTTTCAAGACAATCCCCATTTCGCTTTATGCCATTGATGAAGCGCATTGCATCTCCGAATGGGGACACGATTTCAGACCCGAATACCTCCGGCTCAAACCGGTTATCGATCAGATAGGACAGAAGGTTCCCATTATCGCGCTCACGGCCACGGCCACCCCCAAGGTGCAGAAAGACATTCAGAAGAACTTGTCTATGCTGGACGCGGCAGTGTTCATTTCCTCCTTCAACCGCTCCAATCTCTACTACGAAGTGCGTCCCAAAACCAAAAACGTGGACCGGGATATTGTGCGCTTTATCCGTTCCAACGGTGGCAAATCGGGTATCGTATATTGCTTGAGCCGTAAAAAGGTGGAGGAATTTGCCGAAGTGCTCTGTACCAACGGCATCTGTGCCTTGCCCTATCATGCAGGACTGGATGCTCCGACCCGGACGGCCAACCAGGACAAGTTTCTGATGGAGGAAGTGGATGTGATTGTGGCCACCATCGCTTTCGGCATGGGCATAGACAAACCCGACGTGCGTTTTGTGATCCACTACGATATGCCCAAGAGCCTCGAAGGTTATTATCAGGAAACGGGACGTGCCGGCCGCGATGGAGGAGAGGGCAAGTGTATCGCTTTCTATTGTGAGGAAGATATCATCAAGTTGGAGAAATTTCTCAAGGACAAATCGGTGTCGGAACAGGAAGTGGCGCGGCAGCTGATGTCAGAAACCATTTCGTATGCCGAGACTTCGATGTGCCGTCGCAAGAACCTTCTGCATTATTTCGGCGAAAAATACGAGGAGGAAAACTGTCATAACTGCGATAACTGCCTTTATCCCAAACAAAAGGAAGAAGCTACCGAAAATGCCCGTTTTGTAGTGCAACTCATCATCGATGTAAAGCAGCAGTTCAAGACCGACTATATCGTGGCCTTGTGCATGGGAAAGATGTCGCCTTCCATCAAGAACTACAAACACAATCTCCTGCCGCAGTTCGGCAAAGGCAAAGACCGCGACGAACGCTATTGGAAGGCTGTGATCCGACAGTGCATCATCGAGGATTTGCTCAGCAAGGATATCGAAGATTACGGGGTCATCAAGGTTACGCCCGCCGGCGAGGCTTTTATCGATAAGCCGTTTAAGATAGAGGTGATTCGGGACCATACCTACAATCCCGAAGATGAGGAATATATGGCTGGCGGCAACAGCTCGGTGGAGGCCGTTGACAAAACGCTTTACCTGTTGCTCAAGGAGGTGCTCAAAGAAATGGCCCATAAGGAAAATGTTCCGCCATACACGATTTTTCAGGATGTTTCCCTCCGGGACATGACCGTCCAATACCCGATCAATATCGAGGAGATGACCCGTATCACGGGGGTGGGTGTGGGCAAAGCGCAGCGTTACGGACAGCCGTTTTGCGATGTGATCAAACGTTATGTGGAAGACAACGATATTTCCCGTCCGCAGGATTTCGTTATAAAATCCGTCAATAAATCGGGGCTTAAAATCTATGTTATCCAAAGTATAGACCGCAAGGTTTCGTTAGATGATATTGCATTGGCAAAGAGCCTTTCGTTGGAGGAACTGATAACCGAGATAGAGCGGATCGTGGATTCGGGAACCCGGCTCAATCTGGATTACTATATAGACGATGCTGTTGATCCGGACCATAGGGAGGATATCTACGAATATTTTTCGGAAGCCGAGACCGATTCGGTAGAAGATGCGTTGGCCGAATTGGGCGAAGACGAATACAGCGAAAATGAAATTCGTTTGGTGCGTTTGCAGTTTCTTTCTAAAACAGGCAAATAAGGCCTTCAAATGTATTGGGGAGAATTGAATATTTTTGAAACCTGAAAATAAGCGAAAGATGAGCAGAAATGAACTAAAAATCTGTTTTTTATGCTTTGCCATAAGTGTGTTGGCGAGCGGTTGTGCAAAAAAAAATCAGACCGGGCCTGTGGCCGCATCCATGCCGGTGGTTGAAGCCGGAATTCCCGTTGCGGGCATTACGATAGCCACGGTGAACATAGACAGCATCAACCAAGGATTCCAAATGGTGGCCGACATACAACAGGAACTTATCCGGACGGAATCCCGTCTTACGGCCGATGTGCAGAATCAGGCCAATGCGTTCCAGAAAGAATACGACAACTATCTGAAGATAGGCGCCACTCTCACTTTGGCCGAACAGCACAAACGGGAGGAACAGCTGCAACAGAAACAGCAGTCTATCGCCGAGTTGCAGCAGACTTACGCCAACCAATTGGTTAATCTGCAGGCACAGCGCATGGAGGAAGTGAGCAACCGTATTCTCACTTTCATAGAAAAATTCAACCGTGAGAACGGTCAGTTCGGCATGGTTATATCCACCGGCAAACAGAGCGGCGTGTTGTATTCTCTGCCGTCGATGGATATCACTTCTGCCGTTTTGCGCGGACTCAACGAAGAATACGCGGCCGAAAAAACGGCCAAGAAATAATTCCGACAAACATGCAGGTTGACGAAAAAGAAATGATGGCCGCCTATATCCGTTTGGCCATGAAGGAGGATATAGGAGACGGCGACCATACCACATTGTCTTGTATTCCGGCTTCAGCCACCGATAAAGCCGTGTTGGTTGCCAAGGAAGCAGGGGTGATAGCCGGTATGGAAGTGGCCAAAACGGTGTATGAGACAGTGGATCCGAAAGTGGTGTTCACACCTTTGGTGGAAGACGGCAGCGAGGTGGTGCCGGGCGATAGGATCTTTACCGTGGAAGGCGCTTCCCGTTCCATTCTTACCGCCGAGCGTTTGAGTCTCAACTATATTCAGCGCATGAGCGGCATTGCCACCTACACCCGCAAGC
The DNA here is from genome assembly GCA_964436335.1 of uncultured Bacteroidaceae bacterium. GTDB lineage: Bacteria > Bacteroidota > Bacteroidia > Bacteroidales > P3 > Pullibacteroides. Next base: position 7,659 of record CAYTCD010000003.1, on the reverse strand, counting down.
TCACACGCATGATAGGCGAAGGCAAAGCCGTGTTGCTGGATACCCGCAAGACCACACCCAACAACCGGGTTTTTGAAAAAATGGCAGTGCGTATCGGGGGCGGCAGGAATCATCGTTTCGGTTTGTTCGATATGATTTTGATAAAGGACAATCATATCGATTTTGCCGGCGGCATCACCCAGGCCATTGATGCGGTGCATGCCTATCTGCGGGAAAAAAGTCTGCAATTGGCCATTGAGATAGAGGTCCGTTCATTCGAAGAATTAGAAGAGGTGTTGCGTCACGGTGGGGTGAACCGTATCATGCTGGATAATTTTACGCCTGCTGATATCCGCAAGGCCGTGTCGATGATAGACGGCAGGTACGAGACCGAAGCTTCCGGCGGTATCAACGAACAGACTTTGGCCGAATACGCCGCCACGGGTGTGGATTTTATTTCGGTAGGTGCGCTCACGCACCATATCAGTTCGCTTGATTTGAGCTTGAAGGCCGTGCGGTAGAAATCATTTTAATCTTAAAAAGAGCAGGAAATGCCGAAAACAAAAATCGATGTCATTCTTGGCATCCAATGGGGAGACGAGGGAAAAGGAAAGATTGTGGACGTGTTGGCTCCCCGTTACGATATCATCGCCCGTTTTCAGGGTGGACCCAATGCCGGACACACTTTAAAGTTCGACGGTATGACGCATGTGCTGCACACCATTCCTTCCGGTATCTTCCATCCCGACAAGGTGAACGTAATCGGCAACGGTGTGTTGATAGACGCCTGCATATTTTACCGGGAAACGGAGGCTTTGCGTAAGATGGGAGTGGAACCCCGTCAAAGAATGAAGATTTCTGACAAGGCTCATCTGATACTGCCCACGCACCGTTTGCTGGACGCGGCTTTGGAACAACGCAAGGGCGCGCGAAAAATAGGGTCCACCGTAAAGGGAATCGGGCCGGCCTATACCGATAAGACTGCCCGATGCGGACTCCGCATGGGTGATATTTTCAGTGATGCGTTTAAGAAAAAATACGAAGCACTCAGAGACGAGCATCTGTTGCAGCTCAAGCAGTATGGATTCGATTTAGAGACAGCACGGATAGACGATATGCCATGGCGGGAATACGAGTCCGGTTGGATGGCGGGCGTGGAAGAATTGCGGGGGTTTGAAGTGATTTCCACCGAATTCTATCTGAACAGCGCTATGGAGCAAGGTAAAAAGATATTGGCAGAAGGGGCGCAGGGTTCGATGCTCGACATAGATTTCGGCTCCTATCCTTTCGTTACATCTTCAAGCACTACCGCTTCGGGGGTTTGTGTGGGGTTGGGCGTTCCACCCTCTTCTATCGGCAAGGTGTATGGCATATTCAAGGCTTATTGTACCCGTGTGGGTAGCGGTCCTTTCCCTACCGAACTGTTTGACCAGACCGGCGAACTGCTTCGTCAGAAAGGACATGAATTCGGGGCTACCACCGGTCGGGCCCGACGTACGGGCTGGCTCGATTTACCGGCCTTGCGCTACACCATTATGGTAAACGGCATCACCGATTTGATTATGATGAAGGCCGATGTGATGGATGATTTTCCGGTGGTGAAAGCGGCTGTGGCCTATACATTGGAAGGAAAACCCATCGAAGCCTATCCCGATACCGATACAGCCGAAAAAGTGGAGGTTTCGTATAGGGAAATGCCAGGTTGGAGAAGTCCTCTTTCGTTGGCCCGTCACCAAGACCAATTGCCGCAGGCCTTTAAAGATTATATGGCCTTTATAGGTGAGTACACGGGTTTGGAAATCAGTATCATTTCGGTTGGTCCCGACCGTGACGAAACCATAGTGAATGCCCAGTAAGAGAACGGATATATCGGAGAAGAATAAAAAACGCCGGTTTCCGCCGTGGAACCGGAAGGGTTTGTTGTGCCTGTCTGTCGGGTTCTTGCTTGCCGGAACGGGATTTGTAAAAGCCCAGAGAGTGGCGTGGTCGGATGTTCCGGAAGAAGTGGTGGAAAGTTTCTATTTGGCCCATCCTCGTTCGGCTTGGAAAATGATACAGTGGGAATTGGCCGATATGGGCTATTGTGCCCGCATTAATTTGCAACCCAAAGAGATATCCTCCCTTTTTCAGGCCAACGGAGAATGGCTCAGCACGCGTTGGACCATTCCCGAAGCCCAATTGCCTTTGATTTCTCACGATTTCATCAACGAAAAATATGCTTTTTACCAACTCCGTTCCTGTTCTTACGAAGAAGACCGTTGGGACGGCCGTCATTATTACGCCCAGTTATCCATATATGGAATAGACGGTTATATTACCGAAGTATGTTTTGATTTTCATGGCGATGTGGTAAGCATAGACGGAGAGACCATGGAAGATTGGGATGAGTTCGAACCGCTTACCGAAGAGGAAGTTTTGCTGAAAAAACAGAACGAATTGTTGGCCCGTATGCAGGAGAATCCTGCCAAACACAGAAGGTTGATAGCGGGAAAGTCAACGAATGATTTGATTTATCGCCCGCAAAGTCGCCGCCAGTTCATAGAGGCTCAGGTAACGGCGCAATCCAACACCGCCCGCCAACGCGAAGACCAATACGTGAATGCTCCGCAATTGCCAAAGCCTGATACCTCGTATATGGTTGTGAACGAACCCGGGCCGGAGTTTGTTGAGGCGCAGCCGGAAGAACCGGCGGTTGATGAAAACCATGAAGAATACTATCAGGACTACGGCGAAGATTACGAAGACGACGGGGGGCCTTCTTTTGAGGAAGATATGGAACCGGGGGAGGTATTACAGGAAGCTGTTGCGGAAAGCCCGGTAGTAAAGGATATCGTATTGGAAGAGGCGCAGGAATCCGTTGCGGAAACAGTTCCGGAAGTAAAAGAATCTGCAGAGGAAGAACCGGTCGGGATGCAAGAGCCCGTTGTGGAGGAAACGTCTGTTCCCTCTTTCCCCGACAGTGCGCAGGTGGTGGAACGCATGCAGACCTTGGTGTCGAATATGCAGGGATATGTTCCTACCACCAAAATGTCTATAAAGGCGATATTTCCCGAAGCCGTGCAACAGGCTTTTGACCGTCGTTTTCCGCGGGCCGAGAATGTGAAGCAGTATAAAGACACCAACGGAGTTTACCGTGCGGTATTTTTGAATTTTGGACAAAAGGCAGAGGCTGTTATCTTTCCCGACGGCACCCATACCACCACGGCCTTGTTTTTCGGAAAGAAGGATGTTTCTTATCCTATCTGGCAATATATTGTCAATGCGCCGGAAAAATACAAGTTCGAGGTAGGTAAGCGGGTAGTGTACGAATCGCGTTACCGCCAGCGTTTCCCGGCTGAGGAAAAGCCTAAGAACTATTATCAGATTGTGGTTTGGGTAAAGAACAAAGAAACCAAAGACAGGGATTACTTTCTGTTGACTTTCGACCACAAGGCACATTTCGTTTCAAGCATTCCGTATGACTACATGGGTTCGCATTAAGGTTTGGGTTGCAAGGATAGTTTTGGCAATGTTCTTTCCGGGCGGATGTCTGTACGGCCAGTCGTTTACGGGCGATTCCATTGTAAGCCTGCCCGGCAGACCGGGAGTATATCGTCTTATCGGCCATGTAAAGATAGAACATGGCGGAAACCGTATTCTCAGCGACTTTGCCGACTACAATCAGAAAACCGGTTCCTGTCAGGCTTACGACAATCTGCGCATCCGCACTTCCGACAATATCCATATTACCGGTGAAGTGTTGGATTACGATGGCGCCACCGGTTCCTACACGGTGGAACGCAATGTGGTGCTCAAAGACCGTGATATAACGATGAAGACACCGGCCTTGCGTTACGAAGCCAATCACAACAGAGCTTATTACAGTCAAGGCGGGGAGATGACTTCGGGACCCACGGTGCTTACCTCGGATCATGGCTATTACGACGGGCAGGCGGAAATTTTCCATTGTTTTCAAAATGTGGTGATCGTCAATCCCGATTACACCATCTGGACTGATACCCTCCACTATGCCCAAACTGGTTTGACACGTTTTCGGGGTGCCACCAATATCGAGACCACCGATTACTACATGTATGGTCTTAAAGGCTGGTTCCATCAGGAACAGAATCGGGTGAGTCTGCAAAGAAATGCGTATGTGAAGACCAAAACCTCTCAGGTGCTTTTTGGCGACAGCATCTATTACGATTTGGGTTTGAAGAACGGCAATGTACACAGGGAGGTCTTTTTGCTCGATACGGCGCGGAACTGTTTTATCAAGAGCGATTATGCCGAGAACAACGAAAGCGAGGGATACGCCCTGTTTACGCAACAACCCCGAGGGGTGATGGTAGAGAATGGTGATTCGCTTTTTGTGGCCGGCGATACAATGGTGATGACTTACGACACAGCCCGTCAGATCAAGGAAATGTTCGTATATCATAAGGTGCGTTTTTTCAAAGAAGGTATGCAGGGAAGATGTGATTCGTTGAGTTACCGGCATCGGGATTCGGTTATGGAACTCTATCGTGAACCGATTATCTGGTTGGAAGAATACCAGATAGATGGAGATACGGTAAAAGTGTGGTTTACACAGAACCGTCCCGAAAAAGTGCTGATACGGAACAATACGTTTATCGTGAGCGAGGTTTCGGCCGCACAGGGCTATTACAACCAGGTAAACGGAAGATTGCTGTGGGGATATTTCGACGACAGTTCCCGTTTCCGTACCGCGCATGTGATGGGTATGGCCCAGTCGGTCTATTATGTGTTGGACGACAAGGAAAATGAGCTTATCGGGGTTAACAAAACCGAAAGTCAGAGCCTAAAGATAGAATTTAAAGACAATCAGGTGCAGGGAATCAATGTAATTCAGCCTGTCTCCACCACACTTTATCCCGTTGACCGTCTTACCCCAAGGGAACGTATGTTAAAGGGATTCCATTGGAAACCGGAAATTTGGCCGCGTTCCAAATACGACATTTCGCCTGTATGGTAAAAGAAGATTAATGCTTATTGCAGATATCGCTGTATCTTCAACAAAGTTAAGAATACAAAAACCGAGATTAGAGGATAAACTTGTTTTGATTTATTTATTAACGAGATATAAAAATTTTTGTATATTTGCAGTGTGAATTTTAAAAAAGCCACTAAACACAAGGAATGTTAAATAAAAATTTGGCATAACAAAGAAGAAAATTAACCCTTAAAAAACCTAAGACTATGAAAACTCAGAAATTTTTATTGGCCATCGGTCTGGCAATCGGTGTATGTATGCCGCTTTCGGCTCAGATTACGGTGCAATCGGACGGCGGGGTAAAGATCGGAACAAAACCAAGCGGAGCGAACATTCTTACACCGCAATGGAATTTACAAAGCAAAGGCCTGGAGGTTTCCATCGGGGATATCCTTTTTCACACCCAGGACGGAGGAACCCTGCGGGTGAAAGGAGAGTTAATCTGCGTTCCTTCCACAAAAAGTGTTCCTGAAAACGATTTCGTGATACCGGACAAGATATCGTTGGTACCGTCCACCACACTTTCAGGCACCCATCTCAGTTTCGGCACCACCGACAATTACGCGCACAACATTTTTGTAACGAATCTGACGAGTCTCAATAATTCCCGTACCACCTCCGATATCCGGTACAAAGAAAATATTGCGAACATTCCCGATGTAACGGACAAGGTGATGCAGCTCCGCCCTGTCTTCTACGATTTGAAGACCCCCAAAGACTATATCGACGATACGGTGAAACTCAAAAACCGGGTCGGCTTTATCGCGCAGGAAGTGGAACTCTTATTCCCCGAACTGGTGCATTACCTGCCCGAACCGGACATGTACACGCTCGACTACACCTCGTTCATCCCTTACCTCACACGGGTTATCCAGACCCAGGAGAACACGATAACGGAACAGGAGGAACGCATCGCCGCCTTGGAACGCATCGTGTCCGATTTGGTAGCCCGGGAACAGGAAGGGAACAGCCCCAAGAAGACGCCCGCACCGAAAAACAGAATGTCGGCGGCAACCCTGTATCAGAACATGCCCAACCCGTTCTCTGAAAAGACCACCATTTCCTACGAACTGCCGGAAGGGGTATCCTCCGCTAAGATTCTCATCCATTCTTTAGACGGGGTGCTGATTAAGACCTATTCCCTGTCAACAGCAGCGGGCTTGGGCTATATCTCGGTGGATGCCGGAATGCTCTCGCCGGGCATGTACACCTACAGCCTTTCGGTAAACAACCGCATGGTTGATACCAAACGGATGGTGGTTACGGAATAATTTGGGAGGGCTGTCTTATGAAAAACAAGAGATATATCCGCGTTTTATTGCCGATGGTTTTGTTATTATTCGGATTGACTTTTTCAAAGGGAGGAGAAGTGGATAATCGAAATAATGGCAACCACACGTTGAGTTTGGGTTACAGTCCGGTGTTGCGGAGTTGGTGGTATAAAGATTGGAAACCGGTGCCGCCGCTTAAATTTTCGTTGAATTATGCCTACGATATTCCCATGCGTTCGCGCTTCGTTAATTTCTATGCGATAGGGGAAGTATCCTATATCGGAGCCTATGACAAGCGTGTGTTTTTTGCGGAGGCAGTAGCGGAGAACCTTACAACTAAAGCAAACCTTCATTCCGTAATAATTTCCGCCGGTATGGGACTCAAGGTGCACCTTGTGTCTTTTTTAGATTTGGCTGTCTTCTATACAGGAGGCTACCGATATACGCAATCTAAATTTGAGATTTTCGGTGAGACGGAGGTAAAATATGGAAAATCTAAAACAGAACTTCATGATTTTTCGGGTTGTGCGGGGGTTCGTTTTATTGGAAAGATTAATAAAATCAATGCCTTTGCAGGTTATTCCCTAACACATATGGCTCCGACAAAATACGTCCATAAAGTGGAACATTATATAGATATAGGGATAGGATATACCTTCTAACTTTTTATTCGGAAGTAAAAATAACAACCAAACCCATGAAAACAAAATCAATTACCCCGCATAACGCCGGGTATCCATCTTGATGAAGATAAAGAGCAGAAGCGTGAATACCCAAAGTGAGGACCCGCCGTAACTGAAAAAGGGAAGCGGGATTCAGATAAACCCTTAAAAACCTAAGACTATGAAAAGGATAGTTTTTTTATTGGGAGGTCTCTTTATGGCAACCCTGATGTTTTCGTGTAAACCGGAATCCGATGACAAGATTCCGATAGAGATATTGGAATCGAATGGCAGTTGGGCGTGGAATCATCGTATGTTTCCTACCTATGATTCTACATCGAAATATTTTCTTCAGTCAAGTGTATTGGTTTTCAAATCAGAAGAGGAATTGATACCTTACTGGGATCGACGGGATACGCTGAAAGAATTGCCCGTTCTTGACTTTCAAAAATATTCAATACTTGGTGTGCATGTTTATGCCTCGGGCCGTTGCACTTCAATAGAACTTCGTCAGGTTGCCCCTATTGTTTACCGCTTGGATATAGTCATAGAAATGAGTCCTTTTGAAATAGATTCATTCATTGGAACTAAGGCTATAAAGGTGCCGTCATACATACCGAAAGATGCCGAATTCGAGATGTATTTTCAAATCCGTAAATAAAGAATATCGACAAGAATTTTTACAACCAATAAACACTAAAACCATGAAAAACTACAAGATTATGAAAACAAAACTTTTCTTTATACTTTGTCT
>CAYTCD010000002.1:0-42907 GCA_964436335.1 uncultured Bacteroidaceae bacterium | reverse complement strand
TCACCTTTTACAAAAGTATAGTTGGGCAATTTCTCCACATCCTTCAACTTCTCCAGATTTCCCGCATAAGTAAGCTTGTCGAGATTGACCACATGAGTATCGGGATATTTCCGGGTCCAGTATCTTACCAAATGGGAACCGATAAAACCGGCACCCCCTGTAACGAGAATGCTTTTCATTTTTTCTGTTTGTCTAACTAATACGCCCGGGTATTCCGGTTTTCAATATAATTCACAAAAGAGCGGCATGCCACCAATCGGCCGCCGGGTGTGGGATAATGACCTGTAAAATACCAGTCTCCCAACGAATCCGGACACGCCTTGTGCAGGTTTGCCACACTTTGGAAAATCACTTCCACTTCTGCCTTGATATACTCGGTCTTGAGCATCTTGGCTATCTTTTCCGAAATCTCAGTATCGGTAAAGGGACGATAGATATCGCACACATGATTCACCGCCTCGGAAACAGGAAGTTCAAGCTGCGCCTTGCATTTGGCATAGGTTTCTTCGATAATCTTTTCCATACCCCGTTCCTTAAGCAGGGCTATAGTGGCCTGAAAAGCGATGAAATCGCCCAATTTCGCCATATCGATACCGTAACAGTCGGGATACCGTATCTGCGGCGCGGAAGAAACAATCACAATCTTGCGCGGAGAAAGCCTGTCTAAAATCCGCAGTATGCTTTGCCGCAGGGTGGTGCCGCGCACAATCGAATCATCTATGGCCACCAGCGTATCCCGCCATTCCCGCACCTGTCCATAGGTTACATCGTAAACATGGCTCACCAAATCGTTGCGTTGTTCGTCTCCGGTAATGAAGGTACGCATCTTGGCGTCTTTCACCACTATCTGCTCCATACGCGGTTGAAATGCCAATATCCGTTCTATGTCCTGCCTTTCGGGGTGGTCTCCCAAAGCCACAATGGATTCGGCCTTCTGCTGTTCGGCATAGGCATAAATGGCATCCCGCATGCCGGTAAAAGCCACCTGCGCCGTATTGGGAATGGAAGTGAACACAGTGTTTTCCAAATCGTAGTCGATGGCATTGAGTACATCGGGCACCAACAACGCACCCAATTGTTTGCGTTCGCGGTAAATGGCCGCGTCTGTACCGCGCGAAAAATAGATATGTTCAAATGAGCAGGGCGTCGGCGCGACATCGGACTCTAGACAGGGAGAAACCTCCACCTGACCGTTGTAATGCGAAAGGATGATATGCCCGGCGGGCAATTCCTGAACCTTGTCGAAGGGAACGTTGAACACCGTCTGTATAACAGGCCGTTCCGAAGCCGCCACCAAGATCTCGTCATCGCAATAGTAATAGGCCGGGCGTATTCCATTCCGATCGCGGATCACAAAGGCATCCCCATAGCCCACCATGCCACCGAATACAAAACCTCCGTCCCAACCCTCCGCTACGGTCTTCACTATTTTTTTCAGGTCAAGCGCATCTGGCATGATAGCCGATATCTCCACCTTGCTCAAACCCTGCGCCTTGTATTGATCGTACAGACGCTGGTTCTCATGGTCCAGATACTTGGCCAGTTTCTCAAGAACCGTAACCGTATCGCCGGTCTGAACCGGATGCTGACCGGAGGAGACCAGACTGTCGAAGATATCACCGATATTGGTCAGATTGAAATTACCCGCAATAATCAGATGGCGGGTTTTCCAGTTGCTTTGGCGGACAAAGGGATGAATGTTGCGGATATCGTTCTTGCCGAAAGTGCCATAGCGGAGATGCCCAAGAAAAAGTTCGCCGCTGAAGGGCAGGTTCTGTTTGACCCAATCCATATCGGCATAACGTTCTTCCTTACCGTCCGTCTCTCGCTCTATCTGGGCATAGGTGCGCTGAAAGATATCCTTAATCGGGGTGGCGGTATTGGAGCGGATCACATCGGCATACGTAGTTCCGGGTTGCATACCGAACTTGATGCCGGCCATACCCGCACCATCCTGTCCCCTGTTGTGCTGTTTCTCCATCAACAGGTACATCCGCCCCAACCCGTACAGACTGTCGCCGTATTTTTCCCTGTAATATTCTATCGGCTTGCGCAACCGTAAAAGCGCAATGCCACATTCGTGTTTTATCGCCTCACTCATGGTCGTTTATAAACCCGAAGCCAATACATCGGCTATGTGGATGCACTGGATGTTCAATTTCTGTTTCTTGATATAGGCTTCCATATTGCCAAGACAAGTGGCATCGGTAGAAACGATGTATTCGGCTTCCGTTGCCAACGCGTTATTCACTTTCTGTTCGGTCATCGCCACCGAAACCGGCTCGAATCCCATCGAAAACATACCGCCGAAGCCACAACACTGGTCGGTCTTTTCCATTTCCACAAGTTCCAGATCCCTTACATTGCGCAACAACAAACGGGGTTCTTCCCAAATGCCGTATTCACGCAAAGCCGAACATGAATCATGGTATGTTACCTTATGCGGAAAGCTTGCCCCCACCTCAACAACACGCAGTTGATTGACAATAAAGTCGGTGAATTCATATATGTTTTCACGGAGCTTGCGGTATTCCAGATGCAGGCCGGTATTGTAAAACAATTTCCAGTAATAGTTCTTCACGTAACTCACACAAGAAGCCGAAGGACACACCACCGGAAGCCCAGAACCGAAATCATGCAGAAACTTCTCGCCTATTTCCTTGGCTTCATCCCAGTAGCCATTGTGGAAAGCCGTTTTTCCGCAACATATCTGTTCGGGATTGTAATTCACCTCCACGCCCAGATGCTCCAACACCTTGATGGCATTGAAAGCGGTCTGCGGATAAAGCTGGTCGATGCAGCAAGGTACAAAAAGTTCTATCTTTTTCTTTTCCATAACCGGAAAAAGTCCGACTCCGGACTATCAGCCGTTGATCCACGCCTGCAAACTTTCTATCTGCAAGGCAGGAATATCCAATTTCAGTTTTTTACGCAATGCGTTCAAATCATTCGACAAGCGGTTGGCATTGGCTTCCTTGAGCGCGGCCACGGTCTGTATTCCTGCCTTGCGCAGAACCGGAATCCATTCGGGCGAAACGCCACGGGCAGCGAATTCCTCATCGGTAGAGACCTCCGCTTTCTTTTCGGGCTTCATCTGCGGAAAGAACAGCACGTCCTGAATCGAATTGGAGTTGGTCATGATCATGCTCAGACGGTCAATGCCGATACCCAGCCCTGCGGTGGGCGGCATGCCGAATTCGAGGGCTCGCAGAAAATCTTCGTCCAGCACCATGCTTTCTTCATCGCCCCGTTTGCCCAATTCCAACTGCGCCTGAAAACGTTCACGCTGGTCAATCGGGTCGTTGAGTTCCGAATAAGCATTGCAAAGTTCCTTGCCGTTGCACATGGCTTCGAAACGTTCGGTAAGCCCCGGCTTGCTGCGGTGTTTCTTGGTAAGCGGCGACATTTCGATAGGATAGTCGTAGATAAACGTGGGCTGAATCAGTTTCGATTCACAGGTTTCCCCAAAAATCTCATCGATCAGCTTGCCCTTGCCCATCGTGTCATCCACGGGAACCCCCAGTTGACGCGCGGTCTGCCGCAACTGAGCTTCATCCATCTGCGAAACGTCGATGCCCGTAAAGTGCTCGATGGCTTCGAACATCGTATAACGTTTCCAGGGGCGCTTAAAGTCAATCAGGTTCTCCCCTACCTGCACCTGTGTGGTGCCGTGCAGGGCCACCGCCACTTTTTCCACCATCTCTTCCACCAGGTTCATCATCCATTCGTAGTCTTTATAGGCTACATAAAGTTCCATCTGCGTGAACTCCGGATTATGGAAGCGGTCCATGCCTTCGTTGCGGAAATCTTTCGAGAACTCGAACACGCCGTTATAACCGCCCACAATAAGCCGTTTAAGGTATAATTCGTTGGCGATACGTAGATAAAGCGTGGTATCGAGGGTATTGTGATGTGTCTTGAAAGGACGGGCCGCCGCACCGCCGTAAAGCGGTTGCAGAATGGGCGTCTCCACTTCCAGATAGCCCTTTTCGGCCAGGAACTGGCGCATGGTGTTTACCAACTGTGTGCGCTGCACAAACACCTTGCGCACCTGCGGGTTCACAATCAAATCCACATAGCGTTGGCGGTAGCGTTGTTCGGGATCGGTAAAGGCATCGAAGGTCTGGCCGTCTTTTTCTTTGACGATAGGCAACGGGCGCAGCGATTTGCTCAGCATTACAAAAGACTTTACGTGAATACTGGTTTCGCCCATCTGCGTGGTGAACACAAAACCTGTCACCCCCACAATATCGCCGATATCGGTAAGTTTTTTGAAAATCGTGTTGTACAAGGTCTTATCATCTCCCGGACAGATTTCATCGCGCTTTACATACAATTGGATCCGTCCCGTTTCGTCTTGCAGCTCGGCAAAAGAGGCGGCCCCCATCACACGCCGGCTCATGATACGACCGGCAATGTGAACTTCCTGAAACAGACTGTTGTCCTGCGGATATTTTTCGTGGATCTCCCTCGTGGTGGCATTCACTTCGAATGTAGGTGCGGGATAAGGGTTGATACCCATCGTTTCAAGTTCTTCCTTGGCCTTGCGGCGAAAGACCTCCTGGTCGGTCAATTCCATGTCAACTGCGATTTTCTTGATTAATGCGCGAAGATACGATTTTTTCCGCCATGCGGAAAGGCCTCCGCCTCCTGTCGGACAAAATCTTTTTTCGTTATCTTTGTCGGCTTTACCGCCAAAAAAGACAGTCAAAAAAACACCCCGTGGGCAAGCAGAACATTCTAAGTAAAATCTGGCGACACGCCTTTACCAATGTAAGGCACAAGTACCGTTTTGCCATCACGGACGAGAACTTTCACGAAAAACTCTCGTTTCGTCTTTCCCGGCTCAATGTATGGACGGTGATTGCTGCCGGAAGCATCCTCATCGTAGCCATTACGGTTGCACTGGTGGTGTTTACGCCTTTGCGCCAATTCATTCCCGGCAACATCCGGCAGGAACTGGTGGAACAAAGCATACGAGACCGTATGCGCGTGGATTCCTTACAGATGCAATTAGAAGCGCAGATACTTATGATGCGTACGGTAACGGATGCCCTGAACGGCACCATACCGATAGACGAAAGCTTTATCATACGCGACTCTCTCCGCAATTACGGCAATATCGAATACCGGATCGGCATAGCGGACTCTTTGTTGCGGGTCGAAATCGAAAAAGCCGACAAATACACGCTTGATGTTACAACCACACAAATGCGGGCGGGCAATCCCAAAAGTTCAAGTTTTGCAGACAACCTGATGTTCTACCCTCCGGCAGAAGGCAAAGTACGGCAGAAATTCAACATTCAGGAAAGGCATTTCGGCATCGATATCGAGACCCGGGCCAACAGCAGTATCAAGGCGGTACTCGACGGCACGGTCGTGTTCACCTCCTGGTCGCCCGACCAAGGATATATCCTTGTATTGGAGCATGATGGAAAACTGCTTTCCATCTACACCTCGGCTTCCACACTGTTCAAACGCACGGGCGAGTTTGTCAAGGCCGGAGACGCCCTCGGCATTGTCGGTCTTTCCTCCGAACACGTAGCCACCGAAAATCTCCATTTTGAACTTTGGTACAGCGGTACGCCCCTTGACCCCGAAAAATATCTTGCTTTATGAGCGGTACGGCAAACAGCATACAAAAATTAGCTGTGTTGGGCTCCACCGGCTCTATCGGCACGCAAACACTCGATGTGGTCAGGGCGCATCCAGACCGCTTTTGTATCGAAGTACTGACGGCTCAGAATCAAGCCGATCTTTTGGTGCGGCAAGCCAAAGAATTCTTGCCCAACATGGTGGTTATCGGAAACGAATCACTTTATGCACAGGTAAAGGAAGCCCTTAAAGACACTGATGTCAAGGTGTTTGCCGGTGCGGATTCCATCAATGACGCGGTTACCTGCCATACGGTGGATACCGTTGTCACCGCCCTGCTTGGTTCGGCCGGACTCCGCCCCACCCTGAGCGCCATCGAAGCAGGCAAAAAAATCGCATTGGCCAATAAAGAGACCCTTGTTTCGGGCGGTGCGCTGGTATGCAAAAAAGCGAAAGAGAACCATGTACTTATAACGCCTATTGATTCTGAACATTCCGCCATTTTTCAATGCTTGGCCGGAGAATACAGCAATCCTGCCGAAAAGATTTTCCTTACCGGGTCCGGCGGCCCCTTCCGAGGACGGAAATCCGGACAGTTGCAAGGAATAAGGCCTCAAGAGGCCTTGAACCATCCCACATGGCACATGGGGCGGAAAATTTCGATAGATTCGGCCACCTTGATGAACAAAGGTTTGGAAATGATCGAAGCCCATTGGCTTTTCGGGCTCGCACCCACCGATATCGAGGTGGTGATTCATCCCGAAAGCATCGTCCACTCGCTCATTTCCTTTAAAGATGGATCGGTAAAGGCTCAATTGGGCTTACCTGATATGAAACTGCCCATACAATATGCCCTTTCCTTTCCCGAACGGCTTTCGTTAGACCTGCCACGGCTGGATCTGACCGAACTCGGCGCATTGCATTTTGAAAAACCCGATACCGACACGTTTCGTTGCTTACCTCTAGCCTACCGCGCCATAGAGAAAGGCGGCAACATGCCTTGCATCATGAACGCCGCCAACGAAGTGGCCGTACAGGCATTCTTAGAAGAGCGCCTGCCGTTCACCTCCATTGCCGAACTTATCGAAAAAGTCATGGATCATGTGGCGTTCATAGCCTCTCCCAATCTCGAACAACTGGAAGAAACCGACCGCGAAAGCCGGTGTTTTGCTTCCCAGTATATGAAATAATCTCCAACGTACCGTCGCCTTATTTTTCCGTTCCCAAAATGGTAACACTTCCACTCTGTTCCTTGCGCTTGCCGTATAGATTCTTATACGAAACCATATAAAAATACGCCCCGTCCGGCAAGGGTGTCGAGCCGTTATATAGGCAACCATTCCAACTGAAGTCCTGTATATCCTTTACATTCTCCTTTAGCACCCGGGTTCCCCATCTGTTTACCACCATTATCTGCACATCTCTGCATTTTTCCAAGGTTTTAAACCGCCATACATCATTGACACCATCGCCATTGGGTGTAAACACATTGGGAATTTCCAACGCCGGCGTGCAGTCCAGTTCAACAATGTTCACCTCTGCCACATGGCGGCAATTCAGGCTGTCTATCAGCGATACATTAAAATACCCCTCCTCCTTGAAGGTAAATCTCGGTTCAACAGAAATAACGGAATCCAACTCCGTGTAATAGTCCGCCTCATCCATCGGAACACCGGTTCTCCACTCATAAAGCGTGCCCATAAAAGCAGTCCGCACATCCAAGGTTACGGAAAGTTTAGGACAGAATCCTGTGTCGTTTGGCAAAAAGAAATCAGTCAGAACCGGATCCACCCAAAGAACATTTATTGTGTCGGAAACCGTGTCATAGCCACAGATATTGTAAGGTTCTTTCATATAGAAACGAAGCGTGTATAGACCACCATTGATTATCGTGCAAGCCGATGTATCGCCACATTCGACTTCGCCCAGCCCCGTTAAATTCGGTTCTCCTTCCCATAAAAACCCATAGGCGGGAGAATACACCCAATTGTGCCAAGCCTCCATATTGATAGGTTTATTCCTGCATATTAACGTATCATGTACCGAAAATTGCACCTGCGGGCTTACCAGATTAACAATATCTATCGTATCACGTCCAGACCAAGACGGACAAAACAAGTGTTTATATACAAGATAATAACGAACCGGTTCCCGCGCATCAGTTCCTGCCCCCAAGGAGTCACTTCCCCGCAATCCATGGAAAACATACAACATAGTGTCACTCCCATAGGGCAACACGATACTGTCGGCATCCAACCACCAAAACCGATATTGATTGTCGGACATTTGCAGTTTCAATTCCCTATGGGCACACAGCAGGGTATCGTAAGGAAGAAACAGGTTTCGCCCCCATCGTAAGGATTTAACCGTAATATAATCAATACGGTATCATAGCTATAGCAATTTTCACAAGCCACATAGCATTGACAGGTATCCTGCCATAGCGAATCTGCCGCAACCCGAGCTATAAGCCTCCCCGTATAAAACCATGTATTCACACTATCCATCATACCGAATGTATAGTAAAAAACAGAGTCCGTGCCAACTATCGAATCTTTTCCGGAAACATCCTCAAGCCCGTTGGACCAAGCATAAACCACATACGCTAATTCCCGGTTATCCGGCGCAAGGTTAAACACTTGCAGTGTGTCTTGCCTATCAGGCAATGAATCGCCGTACTCCAAACATATATTCACTGTTTCGCCTAAATTGGCATAAGGGTATTGCGGAAAGAAAACCCACACACTGTCGGTTTCTATCTCTGCATCGGGAGCAATATCCCAATAAATATACAGGTCTTTGCTTTGTTGTAAAGGTTCGGGCAGCGTATCGCAAGAAATCTCTCTTCTCACTCTTATATGTTCCCTGTATCGTGTACCTCTAAAAAAAACAAGCTGCGACAAAGCGTCCTTGTCTAGTTCCCCAACATCACAGGTAACGGAAAACCATGAACATGCGTTTAGACGGAATCCAGAATCATCGGGGTATTTTCCGGGATCCAAGGCGGCATCGAGAAAGATAGTATCATCACTGTGTGCATAAATGCGGTCTATTCCCAAATGAAACATATTCATCTCATTGGATTGTCCACCTTCTCCATTGATAATACTCATCTCCTTACCTGTTTCTCCTATAAAACTCACATTCAAATAATTGCTTTTTGGTTCACCATTTTCTTGCCGAAAAAAACAAAATATACCGATGATTTTTCCTAACCATTCGTTCCTGACTGTCAACTTAATCCGCGGTCCGGATTGGGCAAGGGTGTCCTCTTCCACCACCCATATCCAAACGGCAGTGCTATCGGATTCGTATTTAGAAAAAGACTCCAAATAAATAGTATCTATGGCATCCACCAACACATTGGCACCGTGTATCTGTTCCATATCGTAATAATACGATCCCGGCCATAAATGAGCGGTGGAAAACCGTTGCCCTGTTACCCTAGTTTTACGCTGCCCCGTAAAAAATAGATTGAAATCGCTTTCTTCTCCCGTTTTTCTTCCATCGACATCCCAACGATAAAGGTAATGAAAATCCCCTCTTGCCGAAATGTGTAAGGTATCTTCAAAATGCAGAAAAACACTATCTCCACGCTCTTGAAAAAGCGGATATTCATAAACCCGTTGCGCCACAGTGGAATCATCTAATGCTAAAAAAGAAGATATTACGCATATCCAGACAACGGCATGGTATATCTTCTTTTTTATGAATCTTGTCGTCATAAGCAAAGAGACAAAAAACTTCCAAAATCAGAGATTTATCTTTTCCGTGAACTCCATTCCGTCATAATCAGCTTCAGTAGTTACAAAAATACCTATTTTTTACACATTCACAAATAGTTTCGATTCCTTTCGCTTCCATTCACACTTCTTGCGCAAAAACCGATGTACGACAATTGTGTATTTTTGTTCAGTAAAAACATAAGGGATGAATACGCTCATTATGGTCGGGCAATTGCTGCTCGGCCTGTCTGTCTTGGTTTTTGTGCATGAACTGGGGCATTACCTCGCCGCACGGATCTTCGGCATCCGCGTGGATAAATTCTACCTTTTCTTTGATACGGGCGGTTTCAAACTATTGCATTTCCGCATCGGCCAAACCGAATATGGCATAGGATGGCTACCCCTGGGCGGTTATTGCAAGATTGCCGGCATGGTGGACGAGTCGATGGACAGGGATTCGCTCAAAAAAGCACCGCAACCTTGGGAATACCGCAGCAAGGCGGCATGGAAACGCTTTATCGTGATTACCGCCGGCGTGATGATGAATCTGGTGGTGGGTATCCTTATTTTTTCAGGATTGCTGCTCAACCGTCAAAAAACCTATCTTCCCACCGAGGAAGTGAACAAAAACGGTATCTACGCCTATCCGATAGCACGGGAAATCGGCCTGCAGAGCGGTGACCGTATCCTCGGCCCCAACAAAAAAGCCCCCGCCCGTTTCTCGGATGCCATCCCGAACAGTTTGCTTCTTGGTGGAAAACTCTATGTGCAACGGGACAAAAAGACCCTGGAGATAAAAATCCCTTCCGATACTTACAAAAGAATAGCGTCCGACAGTTCCCGCTTTCCCTTTATCGATATCACCCACTACCCCGCCTATATCGACACCGCATTGGAGGGCTATCCCGCCTATGAAGCGGGGCTCAGGAACGGAGACTGCATCATAGCTGTCAACCATTGCCCCACCCCCTCTTTCGGGGCATTCAAGGAAATCCTGTCGCATCACAGAAATGATTCGATCCTGCTGTCTTTCCAAAGGGGAAAAGACACCCTGCAAACCTTTATAAAATCCGAACCAAACGGTATGATAGGCATTCTGGCCCTTTCGCCCCTGCAAACCCGAAAATACACCGCGCTTACCGCGCTCCGTTACGGCACCACCGATGCCATCGATATGCTATGGACCAATATCCGGGGTCTGGGAAAAATCGTGAATGGCCAAGAAAAGGCAAGAGAGAGCATTTCCGGGCCTATCGGCATCGCCACCATTTACGGTTCTGTATGGAACTGGGATCACTTTTGGTACATCACCGGCATATTGTCACTGGTACTGGCGTTCATGAATATCCTGCCGATTCCGGGGCTGGACGGCGGACACATGATGTTTACCCTCTACGAAATGCTTACGCGGCGCAAGGTTAGCGAAAAAGTGCTTGAAAAGGCTCAAATGGTGGGCATGGTATTCCTATTCGCCCTGATCCTCCTTGTCTTCGCCAACGATATCTTGAAATTTTTTCACTGATTGGAGGTTTCCGACGCTGATCCAGTATCCTGCGGATTGTCCGAAACCGTACCGGCAAGCGGTTTACGAATCTCCCTATGTTTTTGCAGAAACATATACGGGGAACGCTCGTAAACCTCATCGTCAGAATCTTCCTCTTCTTCATCGCCGTAGCGTTCCACATCGTGCATGAAGATACTGTCCGCCGAATCGGCGTTGCTGCCTAACAGATGCTCAAAGGCATGGCGTACAAAACGGGATTTATCCACCAAAAGTATCATCAGCGAAACAAACGAGATGGAAAACAAGATCACCGAATAGGTAACGTTCTTGATAAAAAGTCCGCCCGTAACGCCTGCCGCCAGCGGAAGTTCCGCCAATACAGCGGCGGCGAGTCCCTTGGGCACCATCATCGAGATAATCGTCTTGTCGAAAGGCCCCGCCGTTTTGGGCGAGAAGAAACGGGCGGCAATGACCCTGCCGAAAAACAGCACAAAGGTAATGACCAGACCGGCAAGTATAGAACGCCAATCGTGAAACTCGATGGAGATACCGATATAAACGAAAAAGAAAGTCTTGAGCAGAAACACGATTTCGCCGAAAAACACCATTTCGGTCTTGTTCAGTTGGTGGCCAGGACCACCCATCACCTTGATGAGGACACGGTTCTTGATAGTGTCGATATTGGCCATCGTGATGCCGAACACCAAGGCGGCGATAGCCCCGCTATACCCCAACAGGTCGGCGACGCCATAGATGACGAACACAAAGGCCGGCGTGGTGAAGATGGAGTTCTGCAACTTGCGGATACGGGTCAACAGACGCGACCATACCAAAGCGCCGGCAAAGCCCAACAGCCCCGCCAATACAAAGGAAGAAAGGATATTGCCCACAATCGAGCCCACCTGTAGTTTGCCCATTTCCATCGCATGCAGAAACGAAAGGGTGAACACGATGCACAACACGTCGGTGGCCGCCGATTCGAGCACCAAGACCGTACGCGACTCCTCGCCCATATCCAAAATCCGCACCAAGGGAATGACCACCGCCGAAGAAGTACCGCCCAGAATAGCCCCCAGGGTAAGCGCTCCAAGCAACTCCATGCCGAAAAGCATACCCACGCAGGCAGCCAGGATCATCGAAAGGAAAAAACAGAACAGGGTCAGGTTCATGGTGCTTTTCCAGGCCGACCGCATCACTTTGAGCGAAAGCGAGGTACCCCCTTCAAAGAGGATGACCACCAGCGTGATGGCCACAAAAACAGGCCCGCCCACGCCCATATTCTCGGTCTTGGCAAGATGCAGCACCGGCCCTACCAACAGACCTATCAGGATAAGCAGCAATACATCCGGTATCTTCTTGCGGTTGTACATGGAGGCGAACAGATGCGCCGCGAAAACCAGCAAGCCGAAAAACACCAACGAAAGATCTACATTCATGCGTTCCGCGTTTTTTTATTCCGACAAATAAGTCTCCAACAATTCCATGCCGCAGGTATCGGGATAGAGATCCACGATATTGCAGCAGGCAGGCACCAGTACCAATTCGCCCTGCTTTATCTCCACAGCCTTCCCGTCGGCTTTCAACACACCGCCGCCGGTACTGCAAAGATAGGCCACAAAAGAATCCGTGCCCGTAAAGTCTTTTTCGACACCTTGGTTCAAGGGCAGGTAATTGACCCTGAAATGAGGCGTATCCAACATAAGGTTGCTCGTGTTCAGCACCCGGGAATAGGGCATCTTGCCGGCTTCCACCACCGGTTTCCGCCCCTGCGGGCCATCCCCGAAATCCAAGGCTTTCAAGGCTTGTTCCACATGCAGCTGGCGCGGTTTGCCATCGGTGCCCATTCGGTTCCAGTCGTAGATACGATAGGTGGTATCGCTGCTCTGTTGTATCTCCGCCAACAGGATGCCTGCACGGAGCGCGTGCACCGTACCTGCCGGAATGTGGAACAGATCGCCCCGGCTGGCCTCTTCCTGATGCAATATATCTTCTATCTTTCCTTCCTTAAGGGCTTTCAGGTATTTCATCTGGTTCACTCCCGGCTCGAAACCGCACACCAGACGCGCCCCCATTTCCGCCTGACGGATAAACCACATCTCGTCCTTGCCCAAACCTCCTTCGCGTTCCAAGGCCAGTTCATCATCGGGATGCACCTGCACCGAAAGATCCGCCGTGGCATCTATCCATTTAAAAAGCAAGGGGAATTGCAGGCCGAAACGCCGATACACTTCCTCTCCCACCAAATCGCCCATATACACTTCCACCAAATCCACCAAGGTATTGCCCTCCAAGAAGCCGTTGGCGACCACCGATTCCTCTCCCTCCAAGCCTGAAAGCATCCAGGCCTCCCCGCAATTGGGTATCTTGCCGTAATCCAAGCCCAGCACTTCCTTGATGGCGTTTCCGCCCCATACCTTGGATTTGAATATGGGGATAAACTTGAGCGGATACAAGGTTCTTTCTTCCATCTCTATTGCTTGTTTTGAAGTGTGCGCACATACACCGCATAGCGGAATTCCAAACCCGATGCCGGGTCTTGCTGCCACGGACGGGCGCTTTCCAACACCCATTCAGACGAATCAAGCTCCGGAAAGAACGTATCGGCATCGAACGCCTGGCGAACTTCGGTGATATAGGCCTTTTGACAATAAGGCAAAAACATGCGGAATATCTGCCCGCCGCCTATCACAAAAGATTCCTCGCCTGCCGGCAGAGCGGCAAGGGCCTCTTCCACATTGCGCACCGTCTTTACATTCTCTTCTTCATAACGGGCATTCTGGCTCAACACAATGTGAAAACGGTTGGGCAGCGGACGGCGCGGAAAAGATTCGTAGGTCTTGCGTCCCATCAGAATCGTATGCCCGGTGGTCAGCGCCTTGAAATATTTCAGATCGTCCGACAGATGCCACAAAAGGTCGTTGTTCTTGCCTATCGCCCGGTTGGAGGCTATGGCCACCACCAGGCTGAGCATCGGTTTTGAGGAATTATGGGCTGTCATCAGCGTACGATTATTTTTTGAACCCCGTTCTTATGCAAGGTCTGTATGCGCAACACATAGAAACCGACCGGCAGTTCGCTCACATTGAATTCCATACCGTTGAGTTGTTCGGCATTGTCGAACACGGTGCTCCGCAACACTTGGCCGTGCATATCGAACAACTGCACGCCGCCACGCCCCGTTTCGCCGTAGGTCTGCACAAAAAAGCGGTCGGAGGCCGGATTGGGATAAACTGAAAATCTCAGTTCTTCGCGTTCGGCCACCTGTTCGTTGGCCACTTCCGGCAGGGAATCGTACATTTGGTCGTAATAGGCAATCAAATACGAAGCGATATAATACTGGGGATTGTAGGTATCCAGACAATCCATACAGGTGGTGCCGGTAATACAGTCGGGATTATGCGGATGGCATTTGTCCTTATAACTTTCCTGGAAAATAAAGCGCATTTCCAATTCCTTGCTGTCCAACTGTCCTGATAGATTGTAGTTATAGCCCGGTGCGATCGCCCCCGGGCACCAACCCGCCCGGTTATATCGCCAAGTTCCTCTCTGTCCCGTACAGCCATCGGGATTGGGATTGCACTTCATCCAAGGCGTATGATCAAAAGAGGTTTGGTTTGCCCAAAGGGTATGACTGGCCTCATAAAATTCGGCAGCGTTGAAAGTGTTGTTTTCACCCCAACCATGCCCGGTGGTAACCACCTTGAGGTTTAGGGCCGCAGCCCCGGCAGGTGTTTCCACACGCAAAGTATCCATCGGTTGCAGGTTGGCCGGATCGCCAAACGGGAAATTGCCGTTCCAAAGCGGAATGATGCCGCTATAGAGGTACTGCGGCAATCCCTTTACAAACTCGAAATCGAGCGTGATATCGTAACCGCCCGTGCCCCATGTATCGATAAACATCCGCATGGGAACTTCGCCTTGCAGCCAAGATGAAAAGTCAGTAACATCCAATTCATGTTGACAGGGAACGCCATAGGCGGTCGTATAGCGGATAATCTCACGCCACTGGCCGTCGGGCGTCTGCATCTCGACCCATGCCACCCGGTCCCAATCATCGCAACCGCCTTCTATTTCCGGGCATTGCATATCCAGTTTGGCAATAATCCGCTGATAACTGCCCACATGTTGCGGAAATTCAAACACCCCGCCGTTGGTGCGCCCCGGATCGGGAAAATTGATCAACATATGTTCAAACGCACGTACCGTTCTTGATTCAGTCGCACTGTCCACCGTAATCTGCCGTGTAAAGGAAGTATCGCGGCCGTTGCTTGCCCAAGCGTAGAAACGAACGGTGAACTGGCCGTAACGACCGGGGGTGAAATCGACACGGACAGTTTGGTTATTTTCATTCCACTGTGAAACCACGTCTTCGCCTTCCACCTCGATGCGCATGCCGGTAATACGGTTGAAAGCCGAACCGATTTCGGCCCTCGCCCAAAGCGGATAGACAAGGGTATCGGATGGCATGGTGATGATTTCGGACTCCACCACCGGTGTATAAAGCTGAACACCATACAGCAAAGGATTCTCTACTTGTACACCGAATTTGTGACGGACGGGGTAAAAGTCATCGTTTCCTTCCTGCACGGCTTCCAAAACCACTTGACCTTCTGTGCCCTCCAAAACCAAAAAACTGCCATTATCCCGTTCCAACAGACAGGCCGCACCCGAAACCAAAGAAAATCTTACCGGCAATTGAGAGGAAGCAATGGCCTTGAGCGGCACCGTATCCAACGAAGAGACCAAAACCGGCAACGAGTCAATGCACAACAACTGATTCTTACGAAAGTTTTTTGCCGTGGTATCTTCTATAATCCGCAACTCGGCAGTCTGTACCGCACGGTTCCACGTATTGGTGTTATCCAAATACACAATTTTTATGAAACGGCCCTGCACCGCTCCAAAAGAAAGTTCTTTTCCAGACACATCCGAAGCATCTTCCCAAAAGATCCGGCCCGAGGCCTGTATCTGCCCCCAATCTGCCGTGTCGTTCGACACATAGAGGGCATAGTCCTGCAACTTGTCGCTGCTGTTGTTGGGATTGCACTGGTAGCGGATGCCGCATATATTGTGTTCTTCGCCCAAATCCAAAACCAAAATGGCCGGCAACGGTGTCATCTGTGCGGTATTCACCGCCCACCATGTAGTGGTATCGCCGTCAAAGGCCCTCCGTGCCGGGTTGGAAATCATTTGACTGTTTATCGACAGAACCTTGTAACTTTTAGGATTAATCTCCGACACCTGCGCACAGAGACTTCCCACAAGCATCCAGCCTGCCAATACTGAAAAAAATCTCATTTTCATCTTTTTTATCTTTAGAACGGGCCTATCAATCCAAAGAGGTAAAATTACAAAATTTCGCGATGTCTATCCATTACAATCCGCAAGACCTCACCGGAACGCGATTTTGCCGGACGGGGTTTTCTCCCTAATTTTGTCTTGCCTTTGCCCAAACCGCCAAAGACGTTAATACGCAAAACAATGAAAAGAATTCTGGTCGTCAACAACTACGATTCCTTTATCCATAAGATTCTGCACCTGTTGCGAGAGCAAGGCCCCACCCTTTCTTTTGATGTCTGCTACAACGACCGTATTCCTTTCGACAATATCGCCAATTACGACGGGTTCGTGCTTTCACCCGGTCCCGGTGTGCCCCATCAGGCCAACCAGCTTATGACGTTAATTGCCGCCGTGTGCCATTCCCACCCCATTCTGGGCATATGCCTCGGGCATCAGGCTTTGGCCGAAGCCTTCGGCGGTGGACTGCGCCGTCTTCCCGACACACTCTATGGCAGCAAATCAGATTTACGCATTCTGGATACAGGCGACCCGCTTTTAAAGCGACTGCAACAGCCCGTAAGCGTAGGCCGTTATCACACCTATGTAGTGGAAGCGGGCAGTCTGCCCCCCGAACTAAAGGTAAGTTCGGTGGATGAAGATGGCCAGGTAATGTCGATGTACCACACCGAACTGCCCATTCACGGATTGCAGTTCCACCCCGAGTCGCACCTCACCGAACAAGGCGCGTCCCTTGTCAAGAACTGGGCGGACACGATTAGATAGTGGATTCCGCCTCGGTGTCTTCGAAATTAATCCGTTCCTTCTCGATCACCAACGGACGTTTGCGCACCTGTGTGTGTACGGCACCCACATATTCTCCCACAATGCCGATAAAGATAAGCTGCACGGCGGAAAAGAAAAACAGGCCGATGACCAAAGGCGCTTGCCCGGCCGAAAACGACTGCCAGAAAATCAATTTATAGACCAGATAAAACAACGCCACCAAGACACTCAATATAGCCACACCGAAGCCCAGGAAACAGGCCAGACGCAAAGGCACTTTGGAATAGTTCACAAAGCCCAGCATCGCCATATCGTAGAGCGTGTAGAAATTGTTTTTGGTGCGCCCGTGTTCACGGCGGGGCTGCACAAAATCCACCGTGGCGATATCAAAACCTAGTTCGGAAACAAGGCCGCGAAAATAGGGATAGGGGTCGTCTATATCGCGCAACACATCCACAAACTTTTTGTCGTACAGCCCGAAACCGGTAAAATTCTTTACCTGCTCCACTTCCGACATCTTGGCTATCAAGTTGTAAAACAATTTGCGGACGGCAAACATCAAACGGTTTTCCTTGCTTTGGTTCTTAACGGCTATCACCACCTTATGCCCCTCTTCCCAGCGGGCAATCAGTTCGGGAATCTTTTCGGGAGGATCCTGCAAATCGGAACTCATGGCAATCACCGCATCGCCGTAACATTGCCGGATTCCGTGAAAAGGCGAACGGATATGCCCGAAATTCCGTGCATTGACGATACAGCGGATATGCGGATCGTTCTCGATTTCCTTGCGAATCAACGCCACCGTATTGTCTTTGGAGGCATTGTCGATGAAGATATGCTCGTAGTCGTACTGCGGCAAGGCCTGCATCACCTTGCGAATCCTCTCGCAAAGAATGGCCACGTTCTCTTCTTCGTTATAACAGGCCGTTATGATGGAAATTTTCTTTTTCATAGCCGTAATCCCCTTTTTCAAAACTATCTCGTGCACCTACAAAAGTTGCGTATAATCCGACACGATAAAATCCGCACCGCTTTCCGCTCCGAAATCCGCCCCACCGTAGCCACCCGTAAATGCCATGGTCTTCATACCGGCATATCGTCCGGCCTCCATATCGGGTAAGGTATCTCCCACCATGACGGCTTGCGCGGGGTCTATATCGAACATCCGCACCATGGTTTTGAGAACCTCGGGTTTGGTAAGAAGCTCTCCCTCAAAATCGGGCGTTCCGATAAAGAAAAACAAGTCTCTGATACCCAAAGTCTGCAATACCTCAAGCGTAGGTTTCTTGGGTTTGTTCGTAGCCACATACAGCGTTTTTCCCTGCTTGCGGAGTTCCTCCAAAAAATCGGGCACACCGGGAAACAACACAGTCCGGCGATATTTCCCTGCGGCATAAAAGGCACGGAACGTCTGCGCCACCGTTTGCTGTTGAGCGGCATTGAGCTGTGGCGAAATGGTGGCGATAATTTCCGGTAACAAGGGACCTATCCTCAACTTAGAGGCATCGTATGCCCAGCCGAGACTTTCGTAAGCCTGCGCGATACTGCCCAGCACATCCGCTTTGGAATCGGCCAACGTGCCGTCTAGATCGAAGAAAAAATGATTGAGCCGGTATAATTCGGCTTTCTGCTCCTGCTGCATATCCAAGCGCGTTTTTATTGGTATTTGCCGCCAGCGGCCTCTATCGACTTGTCATAACGCGACTGCAATACATGAATACGTTGTGCGTCTTCCTGATAAATCGAACCATAGAAAGCCTGCTTGTTCTTCAACCACATCAATTCGAAACCCACCGCTTTTAAAATACCCTGACACATATTTTTCTCGCTCGTTCCCGGATATTTGAACAATACCTTACGGGTCTCGAACTTATCCAAACAACCTTGCGGCAGACGCGCAAAGAACGGCACAGACTCCGCAGAAACCCCGCCCCCTATCACACATTCCTTACCGTATTTCTTTGCCAATGGCAATGCTTCGGAGGCAATGCCAAATACCCGTTCACTATTGATATCGTCAGCCGTCAACCCCAAAGAGCGCGACATATCGGTGCGTCCCAACACAATACCCGCCAATTCCTCGATATGCGGCACTTTCATCATCTCCGAAAGATTCCGGTAACCCGTTTCTGTTTCTATATTGATGAGAAAATCCACATTTTCCCATTCATCTTGCGGATAAACCATATGCGTTGCCCCCAGAAACTTAGTCAAAGCATATGGTGTTTCTATCATCGGCGCCACAATGCGGGTAACTCCGATGGAACGGGCATCATACATATCACGGATAGCCTCACAACCGCCTACTTTAATGGTTAAATCCAATCCTGCCTTGGTAACAACTTCTTTCAAACGCAAGGCTTCTTCCATACGGGTTCCTTCCGCTTCAAACTCAGCCTTTACACCAAGTACACCATGATTTTCCTTGAGGTCTTTCAAGGCATCTACCATACGTTGTTCCAATGCATTCATCGTTATTCTTCTTTAAGGGGGGGAATAATCATATTGCTTTCAAATTCCTCGCGTGGTAAAAACGGGAACAAATCCTCCAAAGGCTTGGAAACGATTCTGCCGTCCGGTTTACGCATCGAGGAGGTTTTAGGTTCGAAATTATATTTTTCTGTCAAAAAGACTTCGCAGAACACCGGTCCCGGCGTGCGGAGCATTTCCTTGACCACCGGTTCTACCTCTTCATTCGAACGGATTTGCATATACGGCAATCCGAAGCCTTTGGCCAATTTCTCAAATGCCGGGAAATAAACTCCCGATTCGGCGTTTAGTCCGATATGACGGCCCGAAAAGAAATTATCCTGCGTCTGTCTGATGGAAATATAACCGTTATTGTTCAACAACAATATTTTGGCCGGAATCTTATTGCCAGCTATTGTGGCGAGTTCCTGCAGGTTCATCATCATGCTGCCTTCGCCGCCCAGCACGAAAAGCGGACGTTCCGGCGCTCCGTATGCCGCACCGATGCCTGCTGGTAAATCGTAACCCATCGTGGCACAGCCCGAATTCCAAAAATAACGCTGCCCCCGCTTAACCTTGAACGCCTGGAATGTCACGATGCAGGCCGTACCGTTGCCGCCTACAAAAAGGGTATTGTCCGGTGCGGTCTCACTCAGTTTTTCCATAAAATAATACGGATGAACCTTATCCTGCCACTCGCGGTATTGAGGCAATACCTTCGGATATTTCTCCTTGAGATTCATCGCCCACGTCCGATAAGCGGAAAAATCGAAAGCCTGCGGACAAGCGGCCGACAACGCCTCGAAGAAGCAGGCGGCATCCGACTCTATGCCCAAGAAAGGCTTTACCGTGGGCTTTTGAAATTCCGCCGCATCCACATCCACACAAACTAATTTGCCTCCACGGGAAAAATACTCATAATTGTAACTCGTCTGACGGATATTGTTGCGCGAACCGACCGAGAGCACCAAATCCGCATTCTGCAACGTGAAATTTCCGGAACGGCTGCCGGATGTGCCTATGCGCCCTACAAAACAAGGATGTTCCTCTTCCAACAAATCCATTCCGTTGAACGTGGTGACGACCGGCATGGCGTGTTTTTCCACAAAAGCCCTGAAAGCCGCCTGTGCCCCGGCAATCCGGATGCCATGTCCGGCAATCATTACCGGGCGTTCCGCCTTGCGTAACAATTCGACCAACGTGTCTATCTGTGCCTTTTCCGGACTTTTCTTCTGTTGCAAGACTTGCACTTTATCAACAGGAAATTCCGCCAAAGCCGCCTCATCGATTTCCGCACCCTGAATATCCATCGGCACGTCAATCCATACCGGGCCGGGGCGGCCTGACAGGGCGGTATGCACCGCCTCATCCAATATCCGCCGCACATCTTCCGCCCTGCGGATTTGTACCGCATACTTGACCAAGGGTTTCACCACCGAAATGATATCCACTTCCTGATCGCCCAACTGGCGGAGCGGCAATTCCGGACAAGCGGCAATCGTGGTGGATTGCTTTACCTGCCCCGATATGTACAACACGGGCACCGAATCCGTCCACTGCCCCATAACGCCGGTAAGCGTATTCAATCCTCCGGGCCCCGTAGTGATATTGACTACCCCCAAACGCTTGCCCGCCCGCACATACCCTTCGGCCGCAATGGCACACGCCTGTTCATGATGGCAACACGTATAGGCCAGTCCGCTCTGATACACGGCATCGTTCAGGTGCATGGCACCGCCTCCGGTAATCAGAAACACACGTTCCACGCCATAAACTTCCTTAAGTCGCTTGAAAATATAGTCACTCGCTCTCATTTGTCGTATAATAAGCAATCCCTGTTCAATGTATCTTTTACGGAAACATACCATGAATAAAGTTGTTTCATGGCTTCTTCCATCGGCGTGAACCGCAATTCCCCGCCCATTTCCGCACGCAGACGCGCGTTGCAACCCGTGTAAGGCAAACCCTCGCCCGAACTGCCCACCTTTATCGGCAATGCCTTCCCCGATATTTCCACCACTTTTTCCGCCAAAGAGAACAAGGACGAAACTTCATCGGGCGTAATGTTGTAGGCACGATACTTCGACTTGTGTTCGATAAACCATGCCAGAATATGCGCCAAGTCGGGGGCGTACAGATAACTGAACTGTCTGTCCTGACGCAAACTTACCGGCAAATCGAACAGAGTCTTGCACATGGCGTTCGATATAAAACGAATCGCATAATCCTCGTATTTGCCAAAGATGCCGAAAATGCGCAAGTCCACGATATCTTCCGGGCAGTTTTCCATATACTTGCCACAAACGTATTTGTTGTAGCCGTGCTCGTCTGCCGGTACGTAACGGCCAAAATAATCCTCGGTCATCATCGGCGCATAGTGCCGCATATCGTAAATCGCGCCCGAACCGAGGTTGAGAATCCGGCCGCAACGGTCGGCATGCCGCACCAGATTAAAAAAGATGCGGTTGTTGGTAAAGAAAAGATTTGTCAAATCGGGCGCGTTCCGATGCCCCGGCTTCACGGCCGCGTGAATCACAGCATCGAAACGATGGTTTTCAAAATAGGAATCCGCGCTGTCGGTATCCGACAAATCCAGCTCCGCGTGCGAGGGCGCACACAATTCATAGGCTTGGGAAAGGAAACTTTCCCGAAGATTCCGTCCTATGAAACCGCTACCGCCGGTAAGCAGGATTTTTTTCATGTCAAATACTTCTGTATCGTTCTATCTGTTCCACGCAAAGCCCGTAAACATCGGTATCGCGGTAACGCTTATACCAGTCCACAGTCATTCCGATGGTTTGCTCCATATCCAGACGGGGCTTCCAGCCCAAATGGAAACGCGCCTTGCTGATGTCGAGCATCAGCAATTTGGCTTCATGCACGGCACCGGGATCTGACAAGTCTTGCATTTCGCCTTTTCCGTAGGCCTTTATCACGGCTTTCGCCACTTCCCATACCGTGGTGACACCCGAAGGTTCGGGGCCGAAATTCCAGCCTTCGCAATAGCGCGTGGGCTCTTCCCACATTTTCTTTGCCAACAGCAGGTAGCCGCTCAAAGGTTCCAACACATGCTGCCAGGGGCGAACCGCCTTGGGGCTCCGGATTCCTATCGGTTGGCCTGCCTCCAAAGCACGGATGCAATCGGACAGGATGCGGTCGGCCGCCCAATCACCACCGCCGATAACATTGCCGGCTCGTACACTGGCAATGCTTTTACCGTGTTTTTCGTATTGTTCGGGATGGAAGAAGCTACGCCGCCAGCTGCTGATGGCGATTTCAGCCGCTCCCTTGCTGCTACTGTACGGGTCGTAGCCGCCCATCGGTTCATTCTCGCGGTATGCCCAAATCTGTTCTTTGTTTTCGTAGCATTTGTCGGTGGTAATCATCACCGCCGTCTTGACGCTCGGCGTGGCACGAACCGCCTCCAACACATGGATAGAGCCCATGACATTGGTCTGATAGGTTTCCACCGGTATCTCGTAAGAGAGCCGCACCAAAGGCTGGGCGGCCAAATGGAACACGATTTGGGGCTTATATTCGGCAAAAACGGCCTTCACTTTTTCCGCATCGCGGATATCCACGCGCAAATCCGCCTTGATTTTAGAACCGATGCCCGAAAGCACGTAGTTGTCGCGCTCGGAATAAGGCTCCAAGGCCATGCCGATTACTTCCGCGCCCATTTCGTGCAGCCATATTGCGAGCCAACTGCCCTTGAAGCCCGTATGGCCCGTTACCAAAACCCGCTTGTTCCTATAAAAATTGTCAAACATCTTTACCAGATTTTCCAAGGGGCTTTGCCGCTTTCCCACATCTCTTCCAGCTCGCGTTTTTCGCGCTGTGTGTCCATAGGCCGCCAAAATCCATAGTGACGGTAAGCCACCAACTCACCCTCGGCCGCCAAAGTTTCAAGCGGCTTGCGTTCCCAAATAGTGTCATCGCCGTCTATATAGTCGAGCGCTTCGGGTTCAAGCACAAAAAAGCCGCCGTTTATCCAACTCAAATCGCCCTTGGGCTTTTCTTGAAAAGAGAAAACCTTTACCTCATCCTGGTCGTTGAACTTGATGGCTCCGAAACGTCCCGAAGGCTGCACCACGGTAACGGTGGCCTTTTTCTTCTGTTCTGCATGAAACTTGATCAAGGCGCGGATATCAATGTCGGCCACCCCGTCTCCATACGTCATCAAGAAAGGTTCTCCCGGATTGAGATAATCTTTGATACGCTTGATACGACCGCCGGTCATTGTATTCAGTCCGGTATCCACCAAAGTCACTTTCCAAGGCTCCGCCTGGGAATGGTGTATCTGCATGCTGTTGTCGCGCAAATCGATGGTAAGGTCGGCTTGTTGCAAGAAATAATTGGCAAAATACTGTTTGATCATATTCGCCTTGTAACCGCAACAAACGATGAACTCATTGATACCGTAATGCGAATAAATCTTCATGATATGCCACAACATCGGCTTTCCTCCGATTTCCACCATCGGTTTGGGCCGGATATCGGTTTCTTCCGAAAGCCGTGTGCCGAAGCCGCCTGCCAAAAGAACTGCTTTCATATCGTATCGATTTTCGGCAAAATGCCTATTCCAAGCCTTTCGATTTCAGAAAGGCATGGATTTGATTCAACGAATATTCGATTTGCCCGTCTGTCAAGCTGGGATAAGTGCCCAGGAAAAACGTGCGTTCCATAATGGCATCTGTATTTTCCAGATTGCCCACAATGCGTTTTTCCACTTGCAGGTAGGCCGGCTGCTTTACCATATTGCCGGCAAAAAGGTTGCGCGTTTCAACCCCCATGCGGCTCAGGTAGTCGGTAAACTCCGTGCGGGTAAAGCCTGCGTTTTCCTTTACCGTAACCGGATAGGCGAACCAAGACGGATCGGAACCGGACTCGGCCACCGGCAGGACAAAAAACCTTTCGAGCGGCTTGAAACCTTTTTCCCAAGCGCGGAAATTGGCCTTGCGCTTTTCCACAAAACCGGGCAGTTTGTCCATCTGCGCGCTTCCGATAGCCGCCTGCATAGCGGTCATCTTGAGATTGTACCCGATATGGGAATAAACATACTTGTGGTCGTAGCCCAACGGAAGTTCGCCGTATTGCTTGGTGTAACGGCATCCGCAACGGTTGTTCTGACCGCCCTCGCAGGAACAGTCGCGCCCCCAGTCGCGGAAAGAGCGCACCGCTTTGGCGATAAGCGGGTCGTTGGTGCATACCATGCCGCCCTCGCCCGTGGTGATATGGTGCGCCGGGTAAAACGAAAACGTGGAAACATGGCCGAATGTGCCCGTTTTTTTGCCCTTATAGGTGGAACCGAGTGCGTCGCAGCAATCTTCGATAACCCACAGGTCGTATTCTTCGGCCAGTTTCATCACCTCATCCAGACAGAAAGGATTGCCCAAGGTGTGCGCCAGCATGATGGCGCGGGTCTCGGTGGTGATGGCGCGGCGTGCCTGCTCGATAATCATATTGTAGTTGCCCGGCTCCACATCCACGAACACCGGAACAAGCCCGTTCTGGACAATCGGGTTCACCGTGGTGGGGAATCCCGCCGCCACCGTAATCACCTCGCTGCCTTTCTTAAGCCGTTTCGCCCCGAACAGATGGCTGGTAAGGGCGGTCAACGCCAACAGGTTCGCGGAGGAACCCGAATTGACGGCAAAAGCATAATCCAAGCCAACATAAGCCTTGAACTTATCGGTAAATTCCTTGGCATACCGGCCCTCGGTGAGCCAAAAATCCAAGGATGAATCCACCAGATTCACGATTTCATGCTGGTCGAACACCCTTCCCGCATACCGTACTTCCTGCTTCTGTCCTGCTTCGGGTTCGGGACGGTTGCCGAACTGCGCCGTATAGTATTCGGCGGTGAGCCGTTTGATCTCTTGGCGCAATTCATCGGCATTGAGAACCTTCTTGGCCATTTTTCCACGTTTTTTGGGGGTAATTATTCAGCGCCCAGCACTTCCACGCCCGGCACGATTTTGCCGACCAATCCTTGCAGCACCTTGCCGGGGCCTACCTCGATAAAACGGGTGGCGCCGTCGGCATGCATATTCTGCACGATTTTCGTCCAACGTACGGGAGAGGTGAGCTGCGCAATCAGATTCGCCTTTATCTTTTCGGGATCGGTGTAGGGCTGTGCGTCCACATTCTGATAGACGGGACAGATGGGGGCGGAGAACTTTGTGGCGGCGATAGCCTCCGAAAGTTCCACGCGCGCCGGCTCCATCAAGGGCGAGTGGAAAGCGCCACCCACCTTGAGCGGCAGGGCGCGTTTGGCACCGGCGGCCTTGCACTTCTCGCAGGCTTCCTCAATACCTTTCATGCTGCCCGAAATCACCAACTGTCCGGGGCTGTTATAGTTGGCGGGAACCACCACTTCGCCGGAAACACCCGCACAGATTTCTTCGATTTTTTCATCGGGAAGACCGATGATGGCCGCCATCGTGGAAGGGTTCTTCTCGCAGGCTTTCTGCATCGCGTTGGCCCGTTTGGAAACCAGCACCAAGGCATCTTCAAAAGCCAGAGCCTTGTTGGCCACCAAAGCCGAAAATTCGCCCAAGGAGTGACCCGCCACCATATCCGGCTTGAAATCGGGCAGGCAAGCCGCCCAAATCACCGAATGGAGGAACACCGCCGGCTGGGTTACCTTGGTCTGTTTCAAATCTTCGTCGCTGCCGGCAAACATGATGTCGGTAATCTTGAAGCCGAGGATACTATCGGCTTTTTCAAACATTTCCTTTGCCTGCGGGTATTTTTCATACAGGTCTTTGCCCATACCCGAAAACTGCGCTCCCTGACCGGGAAAAACATAAGCTGTCTTCATCGTCTTATCTAAATTTGCCGAGCCTCGCCCGGAGTTATCAAGACAAAGATACGAAAAGTTGAGAGCAGAGACAACCGAAAGCCCCGCTTTCGAGTTGGCTATGCCGAGACGAAGTATCTTCAACGAAGTTCAAGATACGAAAAGCCGAACGCAGAGACTTTTAAACCGTTGTACAACAATACGAGATGCCACTCTTGCATTTTAAAATAAAAAAATGTACCTTTGCAGTCCTTTTCCGAGCCTGAAAAGGCTACGGCAAAGAAAAACTAAAAAAGAAACCATCAAAAGTCAAACAATATGCCCAGCGGAAAGAAACGTAAAAGACATAAAATGGCTACGCACAAGCGTAAAAAACGTTTGCGCAAGAATCGTCATAAAAACAAATAGTCTGTAAGGAGATTATTTGTGGTCGGAAAGAAGCCTCGCAAGGATGCGGGGCTTCTTTTTTTTGTAGTAATCCTGTCTGCATATCCCCTCGAAAAATTTTTTTTTGAAAAAAATGTTGTGGTATCGATTTTTGTTATACTTTTGCGGTGTACTATAAAACTAATACAGTATTTTTGTAGTACACAAAATACATTTAACATAAAGGAGGACAAGACCATGTTTAACAAAACCCTGATCAACAAACGGATTTTCACGAGACCCCTGCACAACGGCATCCGCGAAAAAAGATACAGATTCTAAAACCCTAAAACCTACCGACGATGATTGAAATCAAAGACCTCAGTTTCCGGTACGGCAAACATTATACCGTATTCGAACAATTGAACATGAACCTCAAGGCCGGCTATATCTACGGGCTTTTGGGCGAAAACGGCGTGGGCAAGACCACCCTGCTGCGCATGCTGGCAGGACTGCGCTTTCCCAACGAAGGCTCCATCCATGTAATGGGGCATGAACCCCGCCGCCGCGACCCGGAATTCCTTGCCGATGTGTATTACCTGCCCGAAGTAATCGATCCGGTGAACATCACGCTCAACGAATATGTGCGGCTCTACGCCCCGTTCTATCCCCGTTTCAGCCACGAAAAACTGGCGCACTATGTCAGCGAATTGGGCATCAACCCGATGCGCAAGATCGCCAAATCCTCGCACGGGCAGCAGAAAAAGGCCATGATGTGCTTTGCCTTGGCGTGCAACACCCGGCTGTTGCTGATGGACGAACCCACCAACGGCATGGATATTCCCTCCAAAGGCATCTTCCGCCGCCTGATTGCCTCGGTAGCCGACGACGACAAGTGCATCGTTATCTCCACCCATCAGGTAAGGGATCTCGAAAACCTGATCGACCCGATCATCATTCTGGAAAAGAACCGCATTCTGCTCAACAACAGCGTGGAGGAAATCACCCGAAAACTCTGGTTCGGCAGAACGCCCCAAAAATCTGACAAAGACCTTTACCGCGAAGAATGCGTGGGCGGATACAACATCGTAGGCTACAACGAGGAACACCAGGAAACCAAAGTGGATATCGAAATGCTGTTCAACGCCGCCATCCAGAACAAAGGGCTGTTCAAGCGGATGTTCATCGACGAACAGAAACCTTCCCAACGTTCCGACTTTGCCGAAGAAATGAAGAAAAGGCTGAACGCCGAAAAAGAAAACTAATCACTGTTTCATTAACCGCTAAAACATTTCAACCATGAATACCCAAGAATTTTCCATACAACGTTTCGGATTGCTGCTTAAAAGCGAAATACTCCGGAATCTCAAAGACAGCCTGATCTTTATCGGCATCATCCTGGGGCTTTACCTGATTTCGCCCATCAACGACGGCAGGTTCTCCACCCATGTATTCCTGCCCTATATAGGCATCCTCTCCTGCTTCCTGCCGTTCATGTTCTATAAGAACCTTTTCCATCCCACCAAAGGCGTCACTTTCGGCATGCTGCCCGCCAGCCAGACCGAAAAATTCCTGGTGCTCTTTACCCTCTGCGCCCTGGTGCTTCCCTTGGGGATGCTTGTCTTTGCCTGGCTCGTGAGCCTTATCGGCGTGGGCCTTACGGGGCATACCGATACGATGTTCAACCTTTTGGAACAGTTCGCCTCCCACGACAGGCTCGGCTTTTTCAATTCCAATTTCTGGATGATCATCTCGGCCCAAAGCGTTGCCGTCTGGGGTGTCTGCTTCTTCAAGTCGAAGAAATTCGGAAAGACCGTAGCCTCCACCATCAGTGTCATGACCGCCCTTGCCATCATTTTCAGCATCTACGGATTCAACCGTCAGGCCTTTTTGATGAACCTCGACGAACCGGCCATTACCCGTATCGCCATGATCGCCCTGATCACCGTTTCCATCGTATTGCCTGTCGCGCTTTGGGTATGGGCTTTTTTCACGATGAGACGTCAACAGTTTTAATCCGAACACAGCATGGAATTCAAATCAGACAAGGCCATATTCGAGCAGATTGCCGAATATGTGTGCGAAAAGATACTCAAAGACGAATACAAGCCCGAAGACCGGATTCCCTCGGTACGGGAGTTCGGCGCCACGCTCATGGTGAATCCCAACACGGTGATGCGCGCTTACGAACACTTGGAACGCAACGGCATCATCTACAGCAAGCGGGGCATCGGCTTTCTGATCGGCGCGGACAGCCGGCAGAAAGCCGCCGAACTGATGCGCGAGGATTTTCTCAAGAGCGTTCCGGCCTTCGTTTCCCGCATGAAACTGTTGGGCATCGACTTTAAGGAACTGGAAAAATACGCCTGAGAATAATAAACTTTTCCGGTTATCAAAATTTTATTAATATATTTGTGTCTAAAAAAAATTGTTGCCATGAAAAGATTCCGCATACTTGCATTCCGGTGGATACTCGGCGCAGGGCTGTCCTTCGGAACGTTCCAGGGGGTGTTTGCCCAGACGGGAAACGTAAACGGAAAAGTGCTCGACAAAGCCTCCTCGGCCGGTATTCCCTTTGCCAACGTGGTGCTGGTAAAGGCTTCCGACAGCACGCAGGTGCTGGGCACGGCCTCTTCCGACAGCGGCTATTTCTCGTTTAAGAAGATTCCATCCGGCACATATTTCGTGCAGGTGGCGGTATTGGGCTACCACCGCAGCAATTCGCCCGTCTTCAGCATCGATGCCACCCATCGGGACCTACAGTTGGATGCGATAGAAATGACTTCGGCTTCGGTGCAGTTAGACAAGGTGGTGATCCGCGCCAAACGCCCGATCATGGAAATGGAAGCCGGAAAAATCACGATGAACGTTTCGCAAAGCCTCGTGACCCAGGCCGACAACGCTTTTGAGATGCTCAAGAAATTTCCCGGCGTAACCATCGACAAAGACGACAACATCTCGCTCAACGGCCGAAGCGGCGTGCTCATCACCGTGGACGACCGCCCCACCCGCCTCGACGGGCAGAGCCTGGCCAACTACCTGCGCGGCATGCCGGCCAACACCATCGAAAAAATCGAGGTGCTGACCAATCCCTCTTCGAAATACGATGCCGAAGGTACGGGCGGCATCATCAACCTCAAAACCAACCGCCTCATGACAAGCGGTTTTTCCGGTTCGATCAACGGCGGCATGAATATGGCAAACACCTTGACATTGGGCGGAAACGGAGGGATTGACCTGAATTACCGCCACAAATACTTTACCCTCTACGCCAACGGCAGTGTTTACAACGGCAACAACAAAAGCCACAACGAATCCTATACCCAATACGCCGA
Source organism: uncultured Bacteroidaceae bacterium (assembly GCA_964436335.1). Taxonomy (GTDB): domain Bacteria; phylum Bacteroidota; class Bacteroidia; order Bacteroidales; family P3; genus Pullibacteroides. The sequence continues at coordinate 13,048 of CAYTCD010000002.1, read as the reverse complement.
CGGAAGCCGGCGGGAAAAGATAAGACACGGCGACCTATACACCTCGCGAAACCATTATTTCGGCTTTTTCGGCAAGGGCGGCATCGATGGCTACCTTTCCAAAACAGACGTGATAAGCCTTGCCTACAGCGGTTACAGCGGAAACGGAGGCGGTCCGTCCACTTCCTGCGAGGCATTCTATCCCCACTACGCACTCTTTCCCGATTCCATTTCCGGTTTCCTCAACCAGGATACCCGCTCGGATTGGACATACGCCAGCCATACCGTCAACCTCAACTATGAGCATAAGTTCGACACCGTGTATGACCGCAAACTGAACCTGAACCTCGAATATGTGCGCAGCATCCAGGACATCAACTACCGGAGCGCGGTGGAATATTTCGCCCAAACGCTTGCCGGTTCGCCCGAACAAGGCACGCACACCAAGCTTTTCCAGCCTTTCAAATCAAACATCTACAGCCTTAAACTGGATTACGAACATCCTTTCAATATGCAGACCCGCCTTGAGGCGGGCATCAAGTTCAGTTATGTGGACAACAACAGCCGCCTCAAGCAGGATTTCCTTAATTTCTACCGAACCGACACTTCGAGCCGGAACATCACGGATCATTATCTCTACCGCGAACTGATCGGCGCAGCCTATATCATGCTGAACCACACCTTCAAGACCAAGACCGCCCTGCAGGTGGGCATCCGTGCCGAATACACCTATACCGAGGGCATCAGCAAGTCGATGGATTCCCTCAACACGAACCAATACATACGCCCCTTTCCCAACATCACCATCAGCCAGCCTATCGGCAACAAGAACCAACTGAGCCTTTCGTACCGTTACCGGCTTTCCAGGCCCGACTATTCCTTGCTCAATCCGTTTGTGCTGGACGGGGGCGCGGGGCAATACCAATGCGGCAATCCCCACCTCAAGCCCGAATACTCGCATAACCTGAGCCTTACCTATTCGTTCAACTACAAGTTTTTCGCCACCGTAAACTATATCCATACCGACGGCACCACGGGTGGGCTCGAAACCTATGTAAAAGAGGGAGACCGCTACCTTACCTACTCGCAGCCTGTCAATGCCGGAAAGGGCGATTTCGTAGGGCTTGACCTCTCCACCCAGCTGACATTTTTCAAGATATGGCGGCTCAATGTATTCCTCAACGGCAGTTACGGAAACTCAAGCATCCTCTATGAGGGCAAGATGCGCACCAACCGCAGCTTCAACGCCAGCTACTGGCTCAACACCGAGGTGGACGCCACCTCCTACCTTACCCTTTCGGCTTACGGTTACGGTTCTGTTCCTTCCAGAAGCAATTTTACCCGACGGAACGGAAGCCACGGGCTGGGCTTGGGGCTCAAGGCCTTTTTTCTGGACAAGACACTCACGCTTTCGGCTTCGTTCGGTGTGGATTTGTCTTCCTATGGCGGAAAATCGGTCTATCCCACCGCCGAAGGCAATACCGTGAGCTATTGGAACTACCATTGGGACAAATATACCGGCCGTATCTCGCTCTCGTGGCGATTCGGCAACAACATGAACGGCCGGGGACCTCGGCATCTGGAAAGTTCGGATGAATCCTCCCGATTGGGCGGCGGCGGAGGCGGGAACCACCATTAAACTCCACCGAAATGTTCCGACTACCGAAAAAAATCGTAAATTCGTGCGTTTTTAAGGAGTGACATTACTCCCAAACACAAACAAAACATTTTTAACAAAATGAAAAAGCTCATTTTCCGCCTTCTGGGTCTGTTGGTCCTGCCGGCAGCCATGTTGCTCGCCTCCTGTCAGGGCAAGTACAAGTATGAGACCGTTCCCAACGATCCCATGAAAACCCGTATCTACACCTTAGACAACGGCTTGAAGGTGTATCTGTCGGTCAACAAAGACGCGCCGCGCCTGCAGACCATCGTAGCCGTGAACGCCGGCGGCAAGAACGACCCTGCCGAAACCACGGGTTTGGCACACTACTTCGAACACCTGATGTTCAAGGGAACCGAATCTTTCGGAAGCGTGAACTACGAGGCTGAAAAAGTGTATCTGGATCAAATCGAACAACTGTTCGAAACCTACCGCCAGACCACGGACGAAGCCCAACGCGCCGCCATCTACCGCCAGATAGACAGCGTTTCGCAGATCGCCGCCCAATATGCCATTCCCAACGAATACGACAAGCTGATGGCCGCCATCGGTGCCCAAGGCACCAACGCCTTTACCAGCAACGACATCACGGCATACGTGGAAGACATTCCCTCCAACCAGATCGAAAACTGGGCCAAAATCCAGGCCGACCGCTTCATGAATCCCATTATCCGTCTTTTCCACACCGAACTGGAAACGGTTTATGAAGAATACAACATGGGCAAGGCCAGCGACATGCGCCAACTGTGGGAAAAAGCGTTCACGATGCTTTTCCCCCACCATCCCTACGGCACGCAGACCGTTATCGGAACGCCCGAACAGCTTAAGAATCCTTCGATCGTCAACATCAAGAAATTCTTCGACGCCTACTACGTGCCCAACAATATGGCGGTAGTGATGGTGGGCGACCTCAATCCCGACAAGACCATCGCCATCATCGACCGCTATTTCGGCAAGATGGAACGCAAGGATGTGCCCGAATTCAAGTACGAAGAAGAACCGGAAATGACGCAGAACATCGCCGACACGGTTATCGGACAGGATCCCGCCTGCGTGGCCTTCGCCTACCGCCTGCCCTCGCCGCGCAATCCGGAAGTGCATGTGGCCGAACTGGTAAGCAACATCCTCACCAACGGAAAGACCGGCCTTTTCGACCAAAACCTGAACCAACAGCAACAGGTGATGTATTCCCAGGCCTTTTACGAAAGCCTGGCCGACTACGGCATGTTGGTGGCTTACGGCATGCCGCGCCAAGGCCAGACCTTAGACGAAGTGAAAGACCTGATGCTCTCCCAGATCGAACGCCTCAAGAAGGGCGATTTCTCGGAAGACATGCTCAAGGCCATCGTGGATAACTACACGGTGGATCAATACAAATCCTTGCGCGACAACCGCAACCGCGCCATGCAGATGATGACCGCCTTCAACAATCACGAAACATGGGCGGACGTGGTGAACAGCATCGACAAGATGTCGAAAGTAACCAAACAGGATATCGTTGATTTCGCCAACAAATACCTGAACTACTACGCCATCATCTATAAACTGGAAGGCGCCGCCAACTATCCGCGCATCGAAAAACCGCAGATCACCCCGCTTTCGATTAACCGCGACACGGCCAGCCAATACCTCAAGGACATCCAGGCCGCTCAGGTAAAGGCCATCGAACCGCTGTTCCCCGACTTTAAGAAAGACCTGACGGTAGGAAACTTCAAAGACCGCTTGCCCTTGCTCTACAAACACAACGACGGCGATCCCCTTTTCTCGCTCTACTATGTTTATGAAATGGGCTCGTTCAACGACAAGGAACTGGATCTGGCCTTTGAATACCTCCCCTATCTGGGCACCGACAAATATTCGGCGGAAGAACTCCAGAACGAATTCTACAAACTGGCGGCCAACTACAACGCCGTGGCCGGTTCCGACCGCGTTTACGTAACCCTTACGGGTATCGACAAGAACTTTGAAGCTTCGGTGGAACTCTTTGAACACCTGCTCGGTTCGGTAACCGCCAATCCCGAACGTTACGCCAATCTTGCCGCCGACCTGCTCAAACAACGCATGGATGCCAAAAAAACGCAACGCGACAACTGGCGCCGTCTGCTCTACTATTCGTTCTACGGCCCCGAAAACCCGATGACCTGGGAACTCTCCAATGCGGAAATCATGAACATGGATCCCAACGCCCTGACCGAAAAGATCAAGGGATTGCGGAACTATGAACACACCATTATGTATTTCGGTCCCCAGTCCATGCAAGGCATGCTGAAAGTGTTGCTGGCCAAACACCTCCTGCCCGATACTTTTCAGGAAATGCCCGAAGCCAAGAAATTCGAATACCGCAACAACGACGGCACGGTATTCGTAGCCCATTACGATGCTCCGCAGGTAAATGTGGGCACGTATATGAAAGGGGCTGATTTCTCGAAAGAACTCCTGGCTCCGGCTTCCATGTACAACGCTTACTTTGGCGGCGGCATGAGCGGCATCGTGTTCCAGGAAATGCGCGAAGCGCGTGCCTTGGCTTACACGGCCTACACCTATTACGCCCAGCCGTCCAGACCGGATATGCAGTTTGGCTTCCAGTCGTTTATCGGAACGCAGACCGACAAGATGAAGGATGCCATCGCGGCTTTCAACGAAATCATTCAGGATATGCCGGTAGCCGAAAAGAACTTTGTGCTCGCCAAGAACAGCGAAATAGACAGCTACCGCACCGACCGCGTGCTGCGCGAAAGCATTTTCTTTACCTACCTGCAAGCCCGAAAGTTCGGTTTCGAAAATGAATCGCAACAGCAATACACCTACGAACACCTGCTTCCGCTCACGCTTCAAGACGTGATTACCTTCCAACAGGAACAGGTAAAAGGCAGACCGTTCGACTATGCGGTACTGGGCAACAAAGCCGCCCTGGATTTCAACTACCTCAAATCCCTCGGCAAAGTAAAGACGCTCTCCACCGAAGAAATCTTCGGATACTAAGCGGAGGTTTTTTCTTAAAGAAAGAGGGAGTGCAGGCGAATGCTTGCACTCCCTCTTTCTTTTTGACACAGAACAGCTTTTGTCGCCCATTTCAAAGTATTTTTTTGACAATCAAAATACTTTTGTAAATTCGTAACTGTATTTTAATACTATCCCCCAAACTTACGACCATGAAAAAACTGACAGGCACTCTTATAAGTTTATGGGTGGGGATAGTTTTATGCGGAATCGTACAGTCCCAAGAAACACCGCTCGAAGACACGATTCATCTTTTTAACACAAATTCGGACACTATACGTTTGGAGTTTGAGGGTACTTTACGGCTCTCGTCTTTGTATGACAGTGCCGATAAAGAAGACTGGCATTATATTTATCGTTGGAACACCGGTGCGAGAACGGCTGGCATTCAGGTAAAATTCGAAGGGAAGCGCAAGATTTTATATATAGGACAGAGATTCTCGGCGATACATTGGCCGGAAGAATACGACACATTCTTTTCAGCAAAAAGAAGTGTATGGTATGCGACGGAGCCGGAAGAAGACAGCTGTATCGTATGTGCTCCGACCATAGAGGCCGATACCGTTCAATACGTGTGGCACAACTCTCACTTTATTTCAGGAAATCTACAGATTCTGGGGACAGAACAATGTATATATGCGCATACACAAACTATTGATATTACTAGCAAGAGACCTTATTCTTATTTTCTTTACTGTCAGGCGACTGCTATGTCCAAAGATGGAGAACCGATTGAACAATTGACTGATCTTTCTCTAGACTTTGACACGTTAAGCGGGATAAAAGAAAAGATTCAGGGAGAGACACAACTGCATAATCTGAACGTATGGGGAATGCCGCGGGGAACACAGATATACGCACGTCTTCACGACACCATCCGTTTTTTTTTCGAACGGGATGTTGACCATTATCCCGAACTTGAGGACTATGAATTTTTGGGCGTCAAGTGGCAGGTATATCCCGACGACTTACATACAGGAGGGTTCATAGATTCAACGATAGACATTTATTTTGAAGACAGTCTATTTTTAAGAAAAGTGTTAGCCTCAACAGGCCGCCCAAATATGCCGCTGATACTGGCATATCATTATCTTTATTGGGGCATCAAGCCCAACGCGGAGATAGAATCAGACAGCGTATGGGTGTTCTTTCCGCAATATCCCTATTCCAACTTAGGCGGCAGGGTGGATCTCTGCCTGCCGCCCGATGCGCCGTTGCCTGCGGCTGAGGACACCATGCAGGTGTTCAACCTCGGTCTTTGGAACCGCGAGTTGGACTATGTGGAGTATGCTTGGTTCGACGGCACCAAGGACGCTATGGGCAGGGATTCCGTAGTGGGTACGGACTCGGCCTTTGCCTACCGGTTCGGGCGGATGGACAGCGTAAGCCCCGACCTGTACGCAGGTATGCTCGTTACGCGCGTGGCCACCGACTCGCTGTGGCAGGACAGTTGCGGTTGCTTTGTTCCCTGCACGGACGATGCCTGCCACCGCTACGATACCGTGCGGATTTATCTGCATCGGCTTCCGTCGCAAAAACAGAACCTCTTTTTGCCGCAAGATACCACGCTCTGCGCCCATCGGGATTTGGAACTGATATTACCCGACACCGCCAATAATTATCATTGTTTTTGGCTCGACCAAGACAGCGTGGTACTGCCTTACGGTAAAGACACCAACAGGTTTACTATCACCGGCATGCACGGAACAGACGGTTTCGGCGCCAATACCGACACCCGAAATCCGCGATTCTTGCAATTGCGGCTCGACCACAAGCTTTGTGGCGTTTCTTACTTCGATACCCTGCTAGTCTATGACCAAGTAAAACCTGCTTTCGAACTGCCTTTCCACGATACCGTTATCTGCCTCAACGAACCGGTAGCATTAGACAGCCTCAATCCCTTGGTATATCGGCCTTTCTATGCTTTTGAATGGAACGACGGAACAAAAGGTTCGGCTTATTCCTTTGCCGATTCGGGTACTTATATCCTGAGGTTCTTCGTAAACGAAGACTTTGCCGTCTGCGGCTACGACACCGCCTCCGACACCGTGCATGTGCTTTGGTCGGATCCCGCGCGTACATTGATTTCTATTTCCGACACCTCTTTCTGCGAGAAGCTTTCCGTCACCCTCGACGCTTCTGTGCCCTATTCCTCCACGCGCTACAGCTGGCAGGAGGGCAATCTCGACGACCTTTTCTCACCGCTTGAGGATTCCTCTCTCTTTACCGCGCCGATTATCAAGGTTGACAAGGAGGTTTCTTTGGCCTTGTTCGTGGTCGATACGATGGGCTGTGTCAATACCCGGCAGATCGCAATTACCGAAGATGACTGCAAGCCCAGCCTCTCCGTTCCCAATGTGTTCACCCCCAACGGAGACGGTGTGAACGATGTGCTCAGGTTAAAGCAGGTTGATTATTGCTACGATGTGGATATCCTTATCGTGGACCGAAAGGGCTCGCGCGTGCTGCATGAAAAATTAAAGAAGCCCGATGATTTCTCTTGGAACGGTTGCCTGAACAACGGCAGCCGCAAGCTTCCCGACGGCGCTTACTTTTACCTGATTTCTTACAAGAACACCTACGGAAAGAAGAAATACCAAAGCGGCAGCATTACCATTTTAGGATCCACCGAGTAACGCACCACAGAGGATTCGCCTCCAAAGACAGCCTTGATGTGTAAAATTGCACTATCTTTGTGCGCGTGCCCGGATTTTGGGCTAAATATTTTCCATCATGAGCGAAAAAGACATTGAAGCCGGCAATGAACCGGAAAAAAAGACCCTGAATTTTATCGAAGAAATTATCGAAAACGATATTTCGAACGGCAAGAACGGAGGCCGTGTCCACACGCGCTTTCCGCCCGAACCCAACGGATACCTGCATATCGGACACGCCAAATCCATCTGCCTCAACTTTGGCATCGGCAAGAAATACAACGGCAAGACCAACCTCCGTTTCGACGACACCAATCCCACCAAAGAAGACGTGGAATATGTGGATTCGATCAAGGAAGACATCAAATGGCTGGGCTTCGACTGGGACGCCGAATATTACGCTTCCGACTATTTCCAGCAACTCTACGAATGGGCGGTGCGCCTGATCAAGGAAGGCAAAGCCTATGTGGATGACCTGAGCCAGGAAGAAGCTTCCGAATACCGGGGTATGCCCACACAACCCGCCAAACCGAGCCCCTACCGTGACCGCAGTGTGGAAGAGAACCTCGACTTGTTCGAACGCATGAAAAACGGCGAGTTCCCGAACGGGGCCAAGACCCTCCGCGCCAAGATAGACTTGGCTTCTCCCAACATGCACATGCGCGACCCCATCATGTACCGCATTCTGCATCAGAAACACCACCGCACCGGCAACCAATGGTGCATCTACCCTATGTACGACTACGCCCACGGCGAAAGCGACTCCATCGAGGGCATCACCCACTCCATCTGCACCTTGGAATTCGAAGTGCACCGACCGCTCTACGACTGGTTCATCCGTACCTTGAACATACACGCGCCCCAACAGATAGAGTTCGCGCGCCTCAACCTCAGCTATACCGTGATGAGCAAGCGCAAGCTGTTGCAACTGGTGCAGGAAAAATACGTTTCGGGCTGGGACGACCCCCGTATGCCTACCATCTGCGGGCTGCGGCGGCGCGGCTACACGCCCGAATCCATCAAGCTGTTCGCCGAAAAAATCGGCGTGGCCAAACGCGACAACGTTATCGACGTTTCGCTTCTGGAATGGTGCGTGCGCGAAGACCTCAACAAGAAAGCCCGACGCGTGATGGTGGTGATGAACCCCGTAAAACTGGTCATTGACAACTATCCCGAAGGCCAGACCGAAGAGCTGGATGCCGTCAACAACCCCGAAGATGAAAGCATGGGAACACGCAAGGTTAAATTTTCGCGTGAACTCTACATAGAACGGGAAGACTTCATGGAAAATCCGCCCAAGAAATTCTTCCGTCTGTCTCCGGGCACCGAAGTGCGCCTGCGTTACGCCTACTTTGTAAAGTGCACGCACGTGGTAAAAGACGCCCAAGGCAACATCACCGAAATACACTGCACCTACGACCCTGCCTCGCGCGGCGGCAACTCGCCCGACGGACGCAAGGTAAAGAGCACCATCCATTGGGTTTCCGCCCCCCACGCCCAAGACGTGGAAGTGCGTGTGTTCGACCGTCTGTTCAAAGTGCCCGCGCCCGACGAAGTGGAAGAAGGCAAGACTTTTCTCGACAACCTCAACCCCGATTCGTTGCAGGTATTGCCGCACTGCAAGGCCGAAGCCTTTTTGCAGGGCTTTGAAAACAAGCCGCTGGAACACTTCCAGTTTGAACGCATGGGCTATTTCAGCATCGATCCCGACAGTGTCAAAGAAAACCGCCTGATATTCAACCGCACGGTGAACCTTAAAGACACTTGGGCAAAGGAAAGTTCTAAAGCGAACAACTAAGACGCCCTGCCGTGAAACACACACAGATTCAGATTCTTTGCCTATTGCTGGCAACGCTTTTGACCGCTTGCGTGAAAAAGCCTTCAGGATCTGTTTCGCTGCATCTTGAACATGCCCCCAAACGGGCATTGGCGCTATTTGAACTCACCCCCGAAAACGGCGCGGTCTTTATCGACTCTCTTCGTCCCGACAGAAAAGGGAACTACCGGTTTTCTTTTCCCGACGACAGTCTCCGCCTATATATATTGGCCAACGCCAAAGACCGTCTCTGTGTACTTTCCGCACCGGGAAAAAAGTTGCACTTGCAGGCCGATTACTACAGCCTGTCGGCCTCTGCCTTTTGGGATTTGGGAAAAGACAGCCTCTGCCCGAATGTTGTCTTTCTTCGCTATCAGCAGAATCTGCAAAAGGCTGAAGATGCGATACAGCATATCACCGACCTTTGGATGGAACATCGTTACCGGACCACCCACCCCGATTCTCTCCATGCGGTTTGTTCCGCCCGCATAGACAGTATTGCCGAAACGATAAAACAAGAGGCGGTACGAATCTCGCTCGCCCATACCGGCACGCTCATACCGGTGTTTGTTTTTAACAAAACGCTTGGCCAACGCTCCGTTTTCGATGCCTCCACTCCCCAAGATCTGCTTTTTATGCTGGAATGCGCCACGGAAATGGAACAAAAGAATCCGCAGAATCCACACGTAAGGCGGATGAGATACAATCTTTCCCGCATAGAAAGTTTCCGGAAGCAAGAAGCGCTGCGGCAAATGGAAAAAAGCGGAAAAACCGTTACCAACTAATCACCCATGCAAGCACCTCTTGTAAAAATACCGCTTACTAAAGGAAAAAAGATTTTTTTTCTATCCGATTTTCACCTTGGCGCCCCTTCCTATGAAGAAAGCCGCAAACGTGAAGTACGTATATTGGAATGGATAGAAAAACACCGGCATGAAGCGGCCGCCCTTTTTCTGTTGGGCGATATTTTCGACTATTGGTTCGAATACCGCCATGTTGTGCCCAAAGGTTTTGTCCGTCTGTTGGCCAAATTGGCCGAACTTACCGACAGCGGTCTGCCCGTTCACTTTTTGGGCGGCAACCATGATACTTGGATGCGGGATTATTTCCAAAAGGAAATCGGTATGCAGGTGCACACGGGCAATATAGAACTGGCCGTGGGCGAGGCCCGTTTCTTACTGGGACACGGCGATGGTTTCGGACAGGGAGAAAAAGGCGACAAGTTGATGAAAGCCTTATTAAACTCCAAGATAACCCGGATATTGTATGCCGCCCTGCATCCTTATTGGGGTTGTCTTATCGCATCGGGAATGTCGCGCCACAGCCGTAAGTCGGGTCTGCGCCGCGATGAACGTATGCAACGGAAAGAAAATCGTGAACGGACCAAAAACCAACGTCTGCTCGAAGCCATGCAGCATATTTTGGAACAACGGCATTTCGACGGTTTTATCCTCGCTCACCGGCACTGGCCCGTGCTTATGGAAATATCGGCCGCCCATTCCGAAGTAAAGCATATAGACAACGCGGTCATCATACCTCGGAATTCCGATGGAAAAACCTATTACCTGAATACCGGCGACTGGCTCCGTTATTTCTCTTACGGTTCCTATGACGGAGAGATCCTGCAATTAGAAGGGGAATTTATTCGAAAAACGTTTTAATCATGAAAAACAGTTGTCTTTTGATCGAGGGAATGGAATTTTACGCCCATCACGGATGTTTTCCCGAAGAACGCGCCATCGGCACATGGTTCACCGTGGATATTTACCTCTATACAGACACCGCCAAAGCTCAACTGACCGATAATCTCGAAAGCACGGTCAATTATGCCGAAGTCTATACCAAAATAAAAGAGGAAATGAATGTTTCTTCCAAGTTAATGGAACATGTAGCCGGACGAATCCTCCGCCGCATACTGAACGACTACCCGTGCGTGGAAGAAGTCCGCATCAAATTGAAAAAACTGAATCCACCTTTGGGAGAGAAAATAGAATCGGCAGGAGTGGAAATCTCCCTTGCCCGCCCTCAATAACGGTATTCCGAAACGTTGAACACAGGGGTATTGGAATAGAATACCTGTAACAATTTCAACATCTGATCCCGCGCTTCCTGCACTGAATGACAATAAATAGCCTCGTTCTTTTCCCCTATCGAGTTATTCATTACCAAATACACGTCCCTATCTGCATCAAACTGAAAAACGAAATAATAGGTAGGCTCGTGTTGGATGATATACGATTGCCCGTCTTCGAGAAGATTCACGAAAAGCCGCAGGGCCTTGTCCAAATCCGGTTCAAAAACCCGGTCTTCGTCTTCCATCGTGATACAGAACGCCTGCTCAAAGATATCGTGCGAAAAAATAGCGATCCCTTTGTTATAGTCGGCCGAATTCACCAATGTTAAATCGATATAGGAACTCTGCGCTCTGACAAAAGAGGTAGTTCCTACCATGAAGAACATTAATCCACACAAACACAATACTATATTACGCATCCTATCGTTTCGCATTGGTCTTGCGAATGTAACATATTTCACGCAATCTGCAAAATTTTATCGTATTACCCCCCTGGGCCGCCTCAACACTACGTTTTCCATACGTTCGTCCGCATCGAAACCGTCGCCTTCCAATACCAATCCGGGGCTTACCTTCCGCACAAAAACATCCGAATAAATCTTTTTGGTTTCCTGATTCCAATACAAAGCTTCGGTATAAATCGTATCCATCGAACGATAGTCGTACACCTCCACATTGCGGAAAAACTTCATCAGTTTCTCTTTCTGCAGGTTAATGGCCGAATCGGCCAACAGAAGCACATCCACTTCGTTTCCTGTCTCGGAATAGAAAATGGAACGGATTCCACGCGGAAAAACCTGCATGGGCGGCATTCCCGTTTCTTTTCCCGTATAATTGCTCATTACCGGATATTCCATAAAAACTTGTGCCTTACCGTTTTCGGTAGCCAAGGTACTGGAGCCGTAAACCGTTTGGCCGGGTGCCGCGGCAATATCCTCAAACGGCATAAAAACTGCATTCTTGGAGCGACAGGCAAACAAGAATACAGCCAGCCCCAGCAATATCCCCATCGAGACTGTACGGAAAACCTGTTTCTTCATAAAGCGTTTCCTCTTTCCTGATATTCTACCGGCTCGCCCGGATTTTAGTGGTATGGTTGAACCAGCAGGAAATAGTATAACTGTCGCCTTCCTTAAGCCCGTAGGTAAACAAATCGTCGGCAGTAGGGAAATGGGCACTATATATGGCAATCTGCTGATTCACTGCATCCGTTAAATCGGCATCCACACTCTTGGCCTTGATAAACATATCTACCGCCGCCCAATACGGGGCACGGGCAGCCACGGGTGTGCCGTCTCCCTTGCAGTTTCCGACACCTCCTGCATATATGAAGCCCAACAAAAGATATGCCCGACCATTTTCAGGATTGATTTCAAGCACTTTATTGCAAGCAATCCGTGCATCGTTATAACGGCCCAGCTTCATGTACGCGTCACCTACCAGCAAGTAGGCGTTTTCTTTGTCCGAATCGCCAAGCTGCGCCATCACATCTTCGGTCATATAAGCAATCGCTTGTGCATTATCGCCTTTGGAACGACACATTCTCGCCATCAGATAGGCGCTTTGCGGCGTGGGTTCCAAACCGTAGAGGGCTTCGGTCATCTTAAAGAAGATTTCCGAATCGGTGCAGGAACGCAGGTTCAGCATACGGGTGGCCTTCTTAAGAAAATTCACATCCGAAGCCGAAGTCTCGAACTTTTTGGTATAGATAGGAATTAAATCCTCGCAAGAGGCAAAAGGTTCAAATAACGTATTGATACCGCTTTCCCGTTCAACCACTTTTTGGTTTTTGGGATTCAATGCAGCAATGGTTTCCAAGGCCGTAATCGACTGGTCGTAGCAGTTGATCAAATTTTCCTTATCTA
>CAYTCD010000001.1:0-52203 GCA_964436335.1 uncultured Bacteroidaceae bacterium | reverse complement strand
TAGACCGTTGTTTGTATTGGTTGCAGAAGGTTTATGAAAGCGAGGAAGACGATTTGCTGGTTGACGACGCTTTATTTGCCGCCGCCACGCTTTTGCAGCTGCGGGCAGGTTTTGCGGCCGATCCCGCCGGTTATGCGGGTGATTTTCGGTTTCCCGCATCGGATTCACCCTTGTTCGGCAACCGTAGTGAAGTTGAGAGGGAACAAGACAAAGAAGCCGCCATGCAGCTTTATCAAAAACTGTTTATCGACTACAAATCTTCTTCTCTCGTGCCTCTGGCGCGGCAACGTTACCGTGCCTTGAGGGGAGACAGGATGTAGCGGGACGTTTTGTCATTCTTTAAAAATCCGCAAGAAAAATGAAACCGAAATACCGTAAGAACAGCGACAAGGTAAGCGCCAAGAAAAGTCTGGGCCAGCATTTTCTTAAAAGCACCGACATAGCCCGGGTCATTGCCCGCGGCGTACATGCCGGATACCGTCCTGTCCTGATGCCTGACGGCAGCCTTGACCGCCTTGTTGCCGGCGGTCTCAGCCACGATGCCTCGGAGTTCGCCGCCGCCCGCCCGTCCAATGTATTGGAAATAGGTCCCGGTATGGGCATCTTGAGCGGCTGTTTGTGGGAAGATCCTTCCCTGAACGTGAATCTGGTGGAAATAGATCCCGAATCGGTGGTGTACCTCGCCTCGCATTTTCCTGAAAGGGTAGGGAACGGCAGGCTTTTCCCTGCCGATTTTCTCAAAATGAACCTCGACACGCTTTTCGGTGGCGAAGAATTTATATTGGTAGGCAATTTCCCTTACAATATCTCCAATCAGATACTTTTCCGCGTATTGGAAAACAAGGCGCGGATTCCGTTGGTGACGGGCATGTTCCAGAAAGAAGTGGGGGAACGTGTCTGCGCCCGTCCGGCCACCAAGGCTTACGGCATCTTGAGCGTGCTCCTTCAGGCTTTTTATCAGACCGAATATCTTTTTACCGTTGAGCCTGATGAATTTCTTCCGCCACCGCAGGTCCGCTCCTGTGTGATCCGGCTTGTCCGCAATAGTCGCGACAAACTGGGTTGCGATGAAAAGATGTTTACGGCATTGGTTAAGAAAGCGTTCAACCAAAGACGCAAGACCCTGCGCAATGCACTCAAAACCATAGAAGAAGAGATGGGAGTTCCCTTGAGCCGCCTTCCGCAGGATCTGTTGGCTAAACGAGCCGAAGAACTGAGCGTGGAGGATTATGTGGCCATCACTTTGAGCTGTGGGGCTACGCTTACGAAAGCCTTGATTTAAAGTCGCCGTATTCGAAATCGCGGCGGTAGAGGATATCGTTACCTTGCACAATACACAGCGAAGGATGCTTTACCCCGTTGAAAGTGGTGGTCTTTACGAAAGTATAGTGTATCATATCGTTAAATAGCAGAATATCGCCTGTACGGACTTTCTTCTCAAAAATCCAGTCGCCCAAGAAATCGCCCGCAAGGCAACTGTTCCCCCCCAGACGGCAACGGAAGCCGCCGTTCCGCGGATGCTTGTCATCGGCCACCTCGGCATCATAGACCTTGGGCATATAAGGCTGTTCCAGACAATCGGGCATGTGGGCGGTAAACGAAACGTTCATGATTGCCACCGGTGTTCCACCGTTTTCCACCACATCTTCCACCCGTGCCAGCAGATAGCCCGTTTCCCATACAAAAGCCGCGCCCGGCTCGAGAATCACGTGCAGGTGCGGCCATTTTTCGCGAAAGGAGATCAATCTCCGTTTTAGTTTTTCCACATCATAACCCTTACGGGTCATCAGGTGTCCGCCGCCAAAATTGACCCATTCCAGATGCGGCAGATAAGCGGAAAACTTTTCTTCAAAACGGTCTATAAGATTGCAGGAGGCTTCTGCATCCGACTCGCAGAGTGCATGGCAGTGGAAACCCTTCAGTGCTTCGGGCATTTCATTTACCGGCGGCAGGGCACATAGCCGTACGCCCAAACGTGAACCGGGCACACAGGGATTGTATAAATCCACTCCCACCGAAGAAAGTTCGGGATTGACACGTATTCCGAAAGAGACCGCACGGTTGGCCGTCCGTGCCGCGCCGGAAAAGCGGTGGAACTGGTGCATGGAGTTAAAGGTGAGATGGCTGCTGAGCGAAGCGATTTCCGCTATCTCTTCATCGGTGTAGGTTACGGCGTAGGTATAGGCAGGTCTTCCCATTTCTTCCAAAGCCAGACGGGCTTCCCACAGAGAACTTGCCGTAGCCTGACAAAAACCGGCTTTATTGAGCGTTTCAAACGCGCTCCACATCGAAAACCCCTTCAGGGCCAGAATGATTTCCACCCCCGTTGTATCGGCTACATCCCGAATCAGGGTCAGGTTTTTTTCGAGCAGGTTTTTGTCGAGAACATAACACGGATTGGGCAGATTTTCCAGTAGTTCTTTGGTGAGCGGTTTCATGGCGGTTTGTTTTGATGCCGTTCCATACGGCGGTTCACCCCGCAAAAATAGCGAGATTCACCTAATTCCGCCCTTCTTCGAAAAACTTGTCGGAGAAATTAAGCAGATAGGCCTTTTCCACGGTACGGGTCAAGGCGGTGTAGAGCCAGCGCAGATATTCGGTATCGAACATATCGTCGGTAAAATATCCCTGTTCGATAAACACACAGGGCCACTGCCCGCCTTGGGTCTTGTGGCAGGTGAGCGCATAGGCGTATTTTACCTGAAGCGCGTTAAAGTAAGGATTCTTACGTACCTCCTCCATACGTTGGGCCTTAGTGGGCAGGTGCGCATAGTCGGCCAGCACTTGCTCAAAAAGATTGCGGATACGGGAATAGGGCAGCGAAGCGGCTTCCACCTGCAAGGCATCCAGCATTATTTTAAGTTCCAAAGGGGGTTCATCGGGATAATCCACCAGCCGCGCCTCTATATCGGCAAAACGGAAGCCGTATAGTTCTTCTCTCCGTTTCACTTTCAAAACCTCTATCATATCACCGTTGGCGATAAATCCGGCCTTTGAAGTATCCGGCAACCAATAGTAATTGTTCTTGAGCACCATCAACAATTCACCCGCCGCGATTTCGCCTTCGCTGCAAAAGATACGTGCCCGGATTTCGTTGTTGAACAGGTTGGCGAGTTTGTTGGAACGGGTAATAAAGACAATGTCTTCTTTTTCGCGTTTTCCGTATTCGTTTTGCAGCGTTTCTTCGAGATCTTCGCCGCAAAGCCGGATCAGATCTTTTTTATGGGTAGAAGAATGCAGGTGAAAGAGCGGTAAGGAGATGTTCTGGTCTGCGATATGGCGGCGCAGGGTTGTGGCGTTTTCCAATACCAACGAATCCTGAGCTTGCCGCAACACTTCTTCGAGCCGGAAAAACAGAAAATCGAAAGGATAGGTCGATTGGAGATATTCCGTTTCTAAAGCGGGGCTGTAGGGCGAACCTACGGGCGGTAGCTGCGCCGTGTCGCCCAGCATCAGCGCGCGGCAACGGTAACCGGTACCCACGTAGCGGAAAAAGTCGTCTAAAAGCGCGGCTTCTTCGCCCAGCATCGAAGCTTCATCTACAATGTAAAGCGTATTGCGGGAACGGTTGTGGCGCAGGGCGGTCTTTATCGTTCCTTCTTCGGAAGACTGACTGTAATAAATCTGCTTGTGGATGGTGTAGGCGGGTGCGCCCGCATGCGCGGAGAGAACTTTTGCCGCCCGTCCGGTGGGCGCCAACAGAACGGGCGTGATGTTGAGAGCGGGCAAAGCCTTTACCAAAGCCCCGATAACGGAGGTTTTGCCCGTTCCCGCATAGCCCTGCAAAACAAAACCCACCTCCGACCGGAACCGGATGATAAAGGCACTGAGGGCCTCCACCAGTTCCCTTTGTCCGCAGGTGGGCGAAAAAGGCAGATGGGAAAGAATAAGGTTTTCTATTTCGCGCGAGCCAAACTTTCCTGCCATTTCCACGCGCTCAAGGTCATTTCGTCTATGTCCCGACGGGCTTGCCAACCCAGAAGGCGGGTTGCCTTGGTGGTATCGGCCCAGATTTGGGTGATATCGCCCTGACGGCGTCCTTTTATCTCGTAGTCCACTTTTTTGCCTGTGGCGCGCTCAAAACTCTGAATCACTTCCAATACCGAGTAGCCGCGCCCGGCCCCCACATTAAAAAAATCCATGCCCGGAAAATCAGGTTTGTCGAGATATTCCATAGCCGCCACATGAGCTTCGGCCAGGTCGCATACATGAATGTAGTCGCGGACGGGAGTGCCGTCGGGTGTGGGGTAATCGTTGCCGAACACCTGCAGGGCCGGGCGTAAACCGGCCACGGTCTGTGTGATATACGGCATCAGGTTGGCGGGTACACCGTTGGGTAGTTCTCCTATCAGGGCAGAGGAGTGGGCGCCGATGGGGTTGAAATAGCGTAAGGCAAGGAATTTCCAGGGTTCCCGAGGCGTGTTGTCTGCCTGTTGGGCTTTTACTAAATCGGAAAGAATGTCTTCGCAAATCCGTTTGGTATTGCCGTAAGGACTCATGGCTTCCAAACGCGGCGTGGATTCCGTTACAGGAAGTTTTTCGGGCTGTCCGTAAACGGTGCAGGAAGAAGAGAACACCAGTTTCCGGCATCCCACCGCATCCATGCCCTCCAACACGTAGAGCAGGGCATCAAGATTGTTGCGATAATAAAGCAGGGGTTTGCGAACAGATTCGTTTACCGCCTTGGCCGCCGCAAAATGAATCACGGCACCCGCATCGGCATGCATGTTAAAGAACCGCAGGCAGGCCGTCCTGTCGCTTAGATCCACCACCTCTAAAATCGGTGTTCTGCCGGTAATCCTGCCGATCCGGTCGGCTACAGAGGCCGAGGAATTGGAGAGATTGTCGGCAATCACCACATCATAACCTCTCTGTTGCAGTTCGACCACGGTATGGGAGCCGATATAGCCCAAGCCACCCGTTACGATAACTTTCGGCTTTGTCATGGCCGTATCCTAAAAGGTTTTGTTTACCGGAATATCGGGCAGACCGAGTTTTTTCTTAACCAAAGGCATCACGTCGTTGGCTTCGGAACCGGCAAAGAGCGTGGCGTTGCTCGAATCGAGAATATAGGCGAACTTGCCTTCGCGGGCCACAGCTTCGATAGCATTTTTAACCCTGTCGGAGAGAGGGGCCAGCAATTCGTTGGTGCGTTGCTTGTAGTCTTCTTCCGCCTGTTGCATAAACTCTTGGATACGCACCTGCATATCGTTGATTTCTTTGGCCTTGGTTTGTTTTATCAAATCCGACCACTGGTTCTGGTTGTTCTGAAATTCCGCATACTTGTTCTGGAATTCGGCCTGCATGGTGGCGATGTTGTCTTCCAGTTCCTTTCCGTAGTCTTGCAACTGACGTTGT
This sequence comes from uncultured Bacteroidaceae bacterium, assembly GCA_964436335.1. Taxonomy (GTDB): domain Bacteria; phylum Bacteroidota; class Bacteroidia; order Bacteroidales; family P3; genus Pullibacteroides. Next base: position 46,845 of record CAYTCD010000001.1, on the reverse strand, counting down.
ACAGAATCCATTTCGGGCATCATCTGCATCAATTCCATCGTGTTGACATGCCCCATTTTTCCTTGCGCCTTTACGCCGCTGCTTATTCCCGACAACATCAAAACGGTTGCCAGGGATACCAAAATTTTCTTCATGATAGTTTATCTAAAAATTGCCTGTCCGGCAAAGTTACAAAATAGTGGCTTTCCACAGTTTTTATTCGGCGTGTCCGGCATGATCGGCCGCCCCCGGCTCATAGCCCATATCCTTGAGGATATCGTTGCTGATATCGATGCGCGGGTCGGCGTACATGATGCCGGTATTGTCCGAACGGTCGAATACAAAGACAAACTGTTTCTGTTTGGCGCGTTTCTCTATAGCCGTATAGATTTTGTCCTGTATGGGTTGAATCAGTTCCTGACGGCGTTTGTAGAGATCGCCGTCCACACCGAATCTTTTTTTCTGTAGATCCTTGGCCGCCTTTTCTTTGGTAACGATTTCGTTTTCACGACGGTTTTTCATGTCCTGCGTCAACAGGGGCGCATCGTTCTGAAACTGTTTGTAGAGCGCGTCGATTTCGGCAAAGCGGTTTTCGATCTCCTTTTGCCATTCCACAGACAATTTGTCTATTTCTTCCTGTGCATTCACAAATTCGGGTATATTCTGCAGGATATACTCGGTGTTGACATAAGCATATTTCTGCGCGTGGGCGAAAAGACCACAGGTCAACGCAAAAATCGCGGCAAATACAATCTTTTTCATGTTGTCTCCTTTTTTGGAACGCAAGCCCGTTCCGTATTAAAAAATATGAAAAGTCCTGTTCCTGCAAATAGTATGCCGAAATCTTACCAATCAAGCGACTGATTGATAGAGAAGTGAAAATGGCTGCCGTTTGCAGAGGGATTCCCCGGCACTTCGTCGAATCCGTAGCCCCAGTCCAGACCGAACATACCCATGGCCGACAGAAAGAGGCGCACACCCACACCCGCCGACTTATATACCTGAAAAGGATTGAGGTCGTTGGCCTTTGCCCAGCTGTTGCCCGCTTCGAAAAACGCCAGCGCATATACGGTGGCTACGGGAGAAGTGGAGAAAGGATAGCGGAGTTCAAGCGTAATCTTGTCGTAGGCTGTAGCGCCGGCCGAGGGCGAAAGCGAGTTGTTGGAATACCCGCGCATCCCTATCAGTTCGCGACCGTCAAGACCAAAGCCGGTAAGACCGTCGCCGCCGAGGTAAAAGCGTTCGAATATCGGATATCCGGTTTTCTGCGTGTAGTAACTCAGGAATCCCACCCGGATACGGGCGTTGACCACCAGTTTGGCCACAGGATTGAAATACCAGCCGGCTTTGAACGATATCTTGTAATATTCCAGCCACTTATAGTGGTCTTGAAGATTGGAGCTCTTGTATAGTTTGCTACCGAGGGCTGTATAGGGCGGCGTGAGTTCGAAGCCGAGGGCGATGGAGGACCCGCTCATAGGAAACATCGCTCCATCGAGATTTTGCCGCTGGATGGTGATGTTATAGCGGAAATTGTTGGAAACACCGTCCGTTACCCCATTGTCCATGTCGTAGTTCTTCATCCGGTAACGTTCATAGCCCAAAGACTGATAAAGGGTAAAGAAATCATCGGGCCATTTGAGCCGTTGCCCCAATCCGATGGAGGCACCATCTACAATCAGTTTTCCGTAATTGGCGTCGTTTTTCGACAATCCGTTCGATTGTTGGGAATGGTTATAGGAAACGCTGAAAGAAAGCGGCTTTTTACCCCCCAGCCACGGTTCGGTAAAGGAGGCGGCCACAGACCAATAATAAGTTCCGTTCGACTGGGCGCGCAGGCTGAGTTGCTGTCCGTCGCCGGAGGGAAGCGGCTTCCAACGGTTGAGTTTAAAGAGATTGCGCAAAGAAAAGTTGTTGAACGACAAGCCAATGGTTCCCACTACCATGCCGCCGCCGAAACCACCCGAAAGTTCCAGTTGGTCGGAACCCACCTCTTCAAAACTGTAAAGCATGTCGGTGGTGCCGTCGGCCATATTGGGAATGGGTTGCGGATTGATGGATTCATCGTTGAAATAGCGTAACTGGCGTAAGGTGTTCACCGAATTGATGATTTCGGTACGGCTGAAAAGCTGGCCGGGAATGGTGCGCAGTTCGCGCAGGATAACGTGGTCGTTGGTGCGGGTGTTGCCTGCCAGACGTATTTCGTTGAAACGCGCCTGAATTCCTTCCGAAATACGTATCTCGATATCCACCGTGTCTCCATACACCTGCGTTTCTACCGGAATGGTCTGACAGAACAGATATCCGTTGTCGAAATAAAGCGAGTTGATATCGGCCCCGTTGGGGTTCATCATCAGGTTGGTGGTAAATTTTTCTTCGTTGTAAAGTTCCCCTTTCTGAATGTTCATCACAGCCCTGAGTTGTTCAGAAGTGTAGCGTTCGTTGCCTACAAAGGTGATGTTTCCAAAATAGTAGGGGTCGCCTTCATACACCTTTACCTTGATTCCGATGCGTTTGGGATTGATAACGTACAGAGAGTCTCCCAATACCCTGAAGTCGCGGAAACCCTCCTTGTTGTAGGCTTTTGAAAGCGATTTGAGGTCTTCCCGGAAAGAAGAGGGTACATATTTCGATTTTTTCCAGAACCGCAAGGGAGACACCTGCTTGGTGTTCTTCATCACCCGCCGCAGACGTTGGTCCGAAAAGGCCAGATTCTCCTTGTTTCCCATCTTGCGGAATCCGCGTGATACTTTCTGCCAGAAATCCAGATTGGTGGCACGGGGCGTAAGGGCATCGTTGCCATCGAAAGTTATCTTCTCAATCTTTACTTTCTCGCCTTTCTGGGCCTTTACCAACAAAAGAACGCCATTCTGACCCAGGGTATCCGCCTTCCGTATCATTTCCACCTCGGCGTTCAGATAAGACTTGTCTAAAAACTCATCCTTTATTTTCTTTTCGATCTGCCCGATTTTGTAGTCGGTAAGCAGGTCGCCTTCCTTTACCTTCACATCGTCCTTTATTTTGTTCACGATGGATTTTGGAACGCCTTCGTAAAGGATGCCCGACAGACGGGGACGTTCTTTGAGGGCGATGTTGAGGTAGATGCGGTCGCCTTCGATCCGGGTGGCGGTAATGGAAATATCCTCAAAAAGCCCTTGTTTCCAAAGGTTGTCGAGAGCCAGGGAAGTGGCGTCGCCCGGAATCTTGATTCGTTTACCCGGTGTAAGTCCCGAAAGGTGAATCAAAGCCCGGTCATCCAGAAAACTCACACCGCTTACGGTAACGTCGGCAATTTGATATTCGCGCACATAGGTATAGGAAATCACGTCTTCCTGCGCCTCGAGTCGGAAAAAAGAAAAAAGCAGTCCCGTTGCGGTATAGAGCGCAATCCGTAACATTCCCATATGCTGTTTGAGCCTGCCTGTCACGCTTTGCTTGAATTAAGAGGTGAGGCCGATATTTTTCCGAAGCGGCGGTCCCGGTTCTGAAAATCCGCAATGGCTTCGTAAAACATTTCTTCGATGAAATCGGGCCAAAAAACGGGCGAGAAGAACAGTTCGGAATAGGCTATCTGCCAAAGCAGAAAATTGCTGATACGGTGTTCACCGCTGGTGCGGATCAATAAATCAGGGTCGGGCATGAATGAAGTTCTCAGGGCTTGACTTATTGTGTCGCTATGAATGTTTTCGGGCTCGAGGCTGCCGTTCTTTACCTGCACGGCAAGGCACTTCATTGCCTCGGTGATTTCCCAACGGGCGCTGTAACTCAAAGCCAGCACCAAATCCATGCGGTGGTTGGCGGCCGTTTTTTCCAGGGCTTCCTGCAAAGCCGTCTGTACCTGCGGGCTAAAATCATCGGTATTGCCCACCACCCGCAAACGGATGCCGTTTTTCATAAAGAGCGGTATCTCGTTTTGCAGGCAGGAAACCAACAAACCCATCAAGGCCGAAACCTCTTCTTGGGGACGCCCCCAGTTTTCGGTAGAAAAAGCATAGAGGGTAAGGTAACGGACGCCTATCTTGCAGGCGGCTTCCGTAATGCGCCGCACAGCCTTTACGCCTTCAACATGACCCTGTGCCCTTGCCAGATTCCGCTCCTGTGCCCAACGTCCGTTGCCGTCCATGATAACGGCTACATGCATGGGAACTTTGTCCGGTTGTATGGCCTGTAAGAAACTCATTAACTTGCTATCTTCTCTTTTTGATGGCCTTCTGGCCGTAGGCAGGGCAGGGAATGTCCCTTCCGCCAATCCGGATAGAAACGGTGAGCATGGCAAAAGAATACCAATCAAAATACGATTTGTCGCCGCGTTGTGCACCTACGGCATGGTAGCTACCCGAAGGGTCGGCAAAATAGGCCGCTTCAGGTCCGTATTCCGAAAGCAGACGCCCCGGATCGGCGTAATTTCCACCCACGTCATCCAGATAATCGGTAAAGGTAAGGCGCATCATCCATTCCAGGCCCAAGGCAACGTGCCGCGAAATGCTTACTTTAAAGCCAATGCCAAAAGGAATAACGAACTGTGCCATCGAATATTCCTTTTTGCCGTAGTCCATCAATCCCTGCCCCTCGGTGTGCAACGACCGTAAGGCCACCCAACGGCTGTCTTGGGTTACGGGGTCGAAATAATGCCCGTAAGGGTTCGAAAAGCAAAGGGCCGCACCCAAAGCCAGATAGGGTGTGAAACGATGCTGTTGGCTACCGGTAAAGAAGTTTACGAAATTAACTTCGAGCAAGGCGGATATATCCACCAGATCGTTGCGGAAATTCAGGTTGCGGGGATTATTGAAATCCTTGTCTGAAGCCGTAATGCGGCCGTAACTGCCCGCGAAACGCAAGGCAAGCCGTGTGTCGATGTTGTACCGGTAAAAAATGCTTCCTGCCAAGCGTGTGTTGTAGAACACCTTTTTAGGGTTGATATCCCCTAAATAGAACGAACCGCCTACACCGAACCCCACTTCTGAGCGTTGTCCCTGCAATACTCCGGAAAACATCATAATAAATCCGGACATGAGAAACACGACCGTCAGTAAACCGTTCCGGTTGTGCAGGCAACGCTTGCCAGCCTCGATTCGACCTATTCCGCACATAGTTACTATAGAAAAAAACAGGCAAATATAACGAAAATCCCTTACTTTCCCTATTCGTGGTTATGGCGGATATCGGCACCCCACATCAGTTTCTCGCGGATGGCGTCGAAAAAGTTCCGTTCCGGCGGATAGATCGTAATAAACTTGAAACCCGCCTTGCGAATCTTGAAACTGAAGGGCCCCTGTTGTTCTATAAGCGTGGAATCAAGCATCAGACGGCAATTCTGGTTCTCCCTTACCTTTACCAGAATTTCCTGATATCCTTCCACAATGATGGGGCGTACGGTAAGGGTGTGGGAGGCGATGGGGGTGATAAGCATATTGTCGGCAGAAGGAATCAGGATAGGTCCGCCGCAACTGAGCGAATAGGCGGTGGAACCGGTAGGGGTCGAGAACAGCACGCCGTCGCCATAATAAGTGTTCATGAATGCCCCATCCACAAAGACATCAAGCAACAGCAACGATTGGGTGTTGTTCTTGTAGAGCGTAACCTCATTGAGCGCGTAGGGAAAATCCGTCGGCAAACGGTTTTCTTTCATCCCGCAGAAATCAAATTCGTCCACCTCCAGCACCAAACGATTTTCCCGTCTAAAATGATCAAAGAAGCCCGGACGGAGCATGGTGCGGATGCTGTCGGCGTTGAGTGCGTTGAGAAATCCTAAGCGGCCAAAGTGGATACCCAATACCGGAATACCCGAATCCTGCACCAGATGAAGGGTATCCAGCATCGTTCCATCGCCGCCCAGACATACCAATAGCGAAACATAATCAGGCAATACATCGCCGAATATCCGTTCTGGATCCGACAGGTAGCGTGCCACCAAAGAGGGGAAATCTGTCTTGATTCTTTCCGCCAGATCGGTGGCGAACCAAAAGGAAACCTCTTCCTTTTCGCCCCAGGCTTTCTCCAAGGCGGAAAGAAGCTCCTCAAACATGCTTACCTGAACCAGTTTGATCGCTTTTCCGTAAACGGCGATTCTTTTCATGTCAGCGTTTTATGAGTTTTACAATGCCGTAGTGCGTCTTACCCTCGATACGTACTAGGTAAACGCCCGATTGCAATCCTTGCAGGGAAATTTCCACTTCAGAACCTTGTCCACGAAAATCCAGACGGCGCAGAACACGTCCCTGCAGGTCCGAAACCATCAGTTTTTCGGCATTGTCCGGAACCCGTATCCGGATCCGGTCGGTGGCCGGATTGGGGTGCAGGCTTATTTCTCCTTCTGCATAGGTGCGGTTGGCGGATACCTTTTCCAGGCGGATGTCTGTAATCCGGACCAAACCGCCGTCGGGCAGGTCTGTACATTCAAATCCCAAGGCATACACGCCGGGTGTAAAAGAGAGGTTCCTTTCCCGTTTTTCATTGCCGGTAAGAGCCACCGTTTCAATTTCATCGGCCGACAGGATGGTGTTTGCGCCATAACGCAATAAGTTTACCTTAAGACTGCTGCCGGCTGCCTGTGAGGCATCGCCCGTATAAAATAAAGTGTATGTGCCGGCTTCTTCCACTTCAAAACAAGCTGTCATGCGGGCCTGTCCCACCACACTCACGTCTTCTGCCTTAAAAGGCATGGCGGCCGGAGCGGCCACGGTAAAGAGGCGGGTAAGCGTATCGTCGGTGCGGTTCACTTCGTGGGGAAAGGCCAGCCAAACCTGCACCCGGTGTTCACCGCCCGAAAATTTGGGCATCGAAATCTGGTGACGCCATACATCGCCCGAAGCCATTGCTTTTGTGAGCGTGATATCCTGCGGTTCGGCGGCATCGTAGCGGATAAAGAGCGGTATTTCGTCTTCAACGGTATAGCCACCGGCCGTAATCGTAAAGTTGAGGTATCCGAGCGCCATTGTGTCGCATTCGGAAAGCACCCCGTTCACCGTAAGACCGGAAAGAGAAAAACTGGTGTATTGTGTTTGCGTACTGTCTAATATCGCAAAATCATCGATATACAGGGCCGAAGACTGTGCCGACAGATCGGCTTTGAGTCCGATAAACACGTTGCCTGCATCGGGAAAATGCACAAAGGCTTCGCAATAGGTGTAGTCGTTTTGGCTCATGTTTTTGAAAACATGCAGATTGTTGCGGAATCCCGTTTGGTCGTAGCGGTTGTATTCATAATAAAGGCTCACACTGTCTTTTTGATTGGCCGAAGCCTCATCTCTTTTATAGAAAAACGAAATACGGTAGGTCTTATCCTTTTCCACTTTCAACAAGGGGGTTACCGCATAATCGTTTACGGTTGCGTTACCGCCGCCGCATTTCAACGCCCATTCGCCTGAATGGGCCGTTGCCGTGCCGTGCGTCAGCCTCCAGACCGAGCGCGAGGCGGGATACACTTGCCATTTTTCCCAGGATTCTTCCGAAAAATTTTCTACAAACGGCAATTCAGAAGGAATGATTTTGTTTACAAGGATATATAGGGTATCGATAGGATCGTTTGCCCCGGTTGTTTCCACCCAAAACTTCACTTTCTGACTCATGTTGCCGCTAAAATCCGCACGTGTGTTGAACATGTAGGAAGCGGTATATCGGGCTGCGATATCTGTTGTGGACTTTTCCCGGCACACTGCCGCGTTGTCCACCTGATAGCAAAAGGTGATGTTTTCTTTCGGAATTGTTGTCCACGCATGGTTCCTCACATTCATGCTCAGGCTAACAGTCTGTCCCAAAGAAGCTTCGTAGGGAACCGTTGCCGAAAAGGCCTGTACGGAATGGCGTTCGGAAGCGGTAAGGGAGATATTGTCGATGTAAAGTGTAAAATGCTTTTCCGCATCCCCTTCCTGAAAGTCTCCTGCGTCCGGTTTCACATCGGTCGTATTGCGGATGGCTACTGTATAAAGTCCGCTTTTGGCTACGCTGAAAACCCGCCGTATGGTGTCGAAATTCAACCTTTTAAAAGATACCTGCCATTTTTGTCCTGTCTGTTGTTCAAAATCCAAATCATAGCGTGGTGCGTCTTCTCCCACATATATTTCTATAGAACCGGTTTTCTGATCGCTCATTTTGGTTTGGAAAACAAGATAGTAATCGGTATCGGCATTTAATCTGAAGGGTTTGAGTATCAGCCAGTCGTTGGTCTTTCCGTTTTTGCTTTCGGGATTATAGACCCCCGGAGAACGCAGTGAATATTCGCTGTTGTTGTATCCCATGTGATTGTTGTCTATCTGCCAGTTTCCGGTTTTTCCATATCCCATGACACCGTCTTGATCCACAAAATCCATTACGCCAAGGGTGTTGTTCCGGGCCTGATCCACTGTGGCCGCTTCAAAATCATGAAAGAAGTCCACCTGGTTGGTTTCGGCTTCCTTTACCGAAAGCCGGCGGATCTGCAGGCCGCCTTCCGAAAAAGGTCCGTCGGAAAGAAACACCAATGCCAGATTTTGTTCGGAAGGGGAGTGATAATAGAGTACAATGGTCCGCTCCCCGTTGTCGTCGAATCTTTCGCTACGCCAGATAACCTTGTTGGCAGTTGTAACCGAGATGCGGTCAATTCCGTTACACAGCAACAGAGAAAGCGATTTTTCTCCCATAGGCATGTTGGGGGCAAGTACCGCCTTATAGGCAAACTCTATTCTGTACACCTTTTCGGCTCCCATCTGTAAGAGCGGGCTCACCAAATAATCGTGGTTCTTTACCCGGTTTTCTTTTTCGGTAGAAGTGTAGGGATAAGTGTGGTCGTTGTCTTTTACAAAAGTCCAGAAAGGAGCGGTGTAAACGGAGTCGCTGTAGGCAGCCCAACCGTATTGAGACTTTTCGTAGAAATCAAACGTGGCGGGAATAGAAGCCACCGCGTTTTGGCCCGCCCGCACACAATACACCATTGAAGTATCGTTTAAAGGATTGGGATCGTTATCAGACTCTATCCAGAAACGAACCCGATGGTCGCCCTGCCCCAGATCGGGGTAGGTGCTGAAGGTAATGGCCCGGATTTCTCCGCCTTTAAGCGCCATATCGGTAAAGTTCTGCCGTACGGCCGGCCGGTCGTCTATCTGATAGGCGGCGGTGAATTCGTTTATCGGGGCTGCGTTTATGTTGTGAACAAAGGCTGTTACAGGCAGTGTGCCCGCATTCACAGCCGAATAGGGGCTTTTTATCTGACCTGCGGCCAAATCCATGCCCTCTTTCTTTTCTACCTTCAGGCTTTCGATATAGATTTCGGTACCGGATTTGGTGTTTGATTTTGCGGCAAGACCCACATGAAAGGAAAAGCAATAATTGCCGTTTTGCGGAATCTGGTCGGACGAAATGGTATAAGTGTAGGTGGAGAGGCCAACCTTCAACTCATCGGGAATATGTTTTCTAAGCAAAACGCTCACTGTTTTTCCATTGTCTGTGATTTCCTGATTTTGAAAGCCTTGCAGGAAGGCGGTAGAAAAAAACGGTTCATTGTCATTTCCGACAGCGGTGATTCTCACGGTCAGATTATCTCCATTTAATGTGCCGTCTTGAGGAACCAGATAGGAGACGGTAAGCGTGTAAGAAACAGCGGCGCTTTTCTCCATGCTGAAATAAGGCGTGAAGGCAGATGGAATGAACTCGGATTCTTTCTTGAAACAGGGGGCGAGATCGGTTTGATCGGGCTGTGTGGCAAAAGACCATGAATTGCTCACGGTTTTGTTCATGGATGTGCCAATGGCGTAAAATTTCCAGGCCGAATTATAGTTGCCGGGCGCGGTTTCCGTACCGAAATCGGCTTGGTAGGGAAAGGTGGCGATAGGCAAGTTTTGGGCGGTAAGCTGCCACGAAAGGAAAAGGGAACAACAAAAAACAATCCAGTTTTTTACACGCAAAGTTTTCATACCCGCTTGGTGTTTTTTTTCTTGGTTAAAAAATAAATAAGAACTCCTACAGAGTTACAAAGATACGGAAAGTCGATCGCAAAAGCCAAATTCGCTTGAATTATGCGCTGCCGGATATGGATGCCGGCAAGCCTCGGCACGTTGTCTTTTGCCGAGACGGAGTGTCTTTAACGAAGCATTTCAAAATATATTAATTTTGCGGCGCAAAAATTTGTAAAACATAAACAACGGTTTAAAAATGAAAACACTGAACAAACTTTGTTTTTTTGCAGTGCTTTTACTGTCTTTTCCCTTATTTGCCAAAGCGGAAGACGTGGCAAAGGATTCGGTGAGCCGCTGGACTTTCGATTTTGCGGGCGGCATCAACTTTGCCCAGGCCGCTTTGGTCAATTGGTCGGCAGGGGGGGAGAGCTCGCTTTCAGGCAACGGCAAGTTGGATATGAAATTGGTTTATCTGCATCAAGGCCATAAATGGGAAACCAATCTCAAGACCGAATACGGTTTGATCTATAACAAGACCAACGGCCTGAATAAAACGGTAGATAATCTGCTTTTGTCAACCCGCTACGGTTATGCCATAGCCCAGAGCGACTTCTACGCCACTGCTTTTGCAAGTTTGGAAACCCAATACGACCTCGGCTTCGAGAAGGCCGACGACCGCAAGCGTTGGCGGGCCAAAGAAGAAGGGGTAAACTACATATCGGCCATCTTCGCCCCGGGCTATCTCAACACTTCGGTCGGTGTGGAATATAAATACAAGACGCTGGTTTCGGTATATCTGGCTCCGCTTTCGGGACGCACCACCTTTGTGATGGACGATAACCTTTCCCGTAAAGGGGCTTTCGGCGTGGATTCGGGCAGCCACGTGCTGTTTGAATTGGGTATGACGCTCAACGCAAGCCTGAGATGGAATTTCTGGAAAAACATGTTTCTCAAGTCGGATGCCGTATTCTTTACGCCTTACAACAAAGACTTCGGCAATATCGTGGTGGATTGGAACGTGGGGCTTGAGATGGCCATCAACAGCGTGTTTACGGCCGGTATCGGCTTCACACTCAAATACGACGACAAGGTTCAATCCGTCCGCAAAGACGGAACGCCAGGCGGTCCCAAGGTGCAGTTCCGGGAACTGCTCACCATCGGCATCGGTTACACTTTTCAGCAGAAATCAAAGAAACAATCAGTTGTACTGTAGTTGATGCGATGCGCACCCTTGTATGGGCAAGGGTGCGCATTTTTTTATTTCAACGTCTTTATTATATTAATAAAAATATATCTGAAGGACACTCTATTCTTTCCCGTAAAAAGGGTTTCTGTCTTTGTTTTTCCGTTCAAGAAAGCTTGCTTCTCTCTTTGGTTTTATTTCTCCTGCGAATTATAGGCAAAAAGAATCAACAATGCAAGGTTGAAATTTTTTTTTGAGAAATAGATACTAACATTTTTTGCAGAAAGTGTAAAAATAAGTACCTTAGCGGTTCATAAAAAGTGTGAAAGGCACTTTTTGTATAGTGTAAGAATTTATAAACTAAAGAGTTATGAAAATAAACAGCCTTTCGACACGTGCGTTCCGCACATTGTGTCTCTTCTGTATGCTGGGTTTGTCCCTGTTTACGTATGTATCGGCCAACAACATCCGTATTATCGGAAAACCGGTTTTGGCGAATGAAGATACGCTTAAAAAAACGATTCAGATTAAGTTTGATATCGCGTGGGACAACAGTTGGAAAACCACCAAGCCCGAGAACCACGATGCGGCCTGGATTTTTGTAAAGTGTTGGGATGGAGAGGCTTGGAATCACGTTTATTTGGATTCGGCCGGTGCGATTCCAGGAAGCACGAAAGCTACGGATGCGGTAAATAAAGATGCTACCTATTATGTTTCTGATAGGGAAGGAAAAAACACTAAACAAACCATGGTTCTGGAGCCGGGTTATTCTATGGCTTGGAAGCAATGGCGGATGGATCCGGATGAAAAATCGGTGAGATGTGTTGTGGGATGGTTTTTATATCGTAAAGACTATGGTGCCGGCCATGTGGTGGTGCCGGGAGTTACTTTTAAATGGAATTATGGTAGCCAAGGTTTTGTACCGGGCGATGATTTGGTGGTAAAGGTCTTTGCGGTGGAAATGGTATATGTGCCTAAAGGTGCCTATTATTTGGGCGGGAAAGGTACGGCGGCTTGGCAAGTGGGTTCTTTTACCACCAATGGTGCCACTTTCGGTACACCTATGGTTGTGAGGGGCGAAGACTCTATTGTGGTGGCCAATAGTGCGGCAACCAATACGCTTTGGGCACAAGGAAATGCTATTGTGGCCGGCGTTATTCCGGGATCTTTTCCTAAAGGTTATCAGGCTTTTTATATCATGAAATACGAAATGACACAGGAAGCCTATGTGGAGTTTCTCAATACCTTGAATCAAGGGCAACAGAATACGCGTATAGATAATGATTTGAATTCTTTGACGGTAAATGGCTATGCTTATGGACCATATGGGAATGCGGCATGGTTGTCTCCCACGCATTTTAGAAATGGAATTAAGATAAAACAGGCGGCACCTACTGTGGTGTTTGGTTGTGATATGAATAATAACAACAATTATAATCAAACTGATCAAATTTGTTATGACGGAGGCAAAGACTCAACGGGAAAATGTTTGGGCCGAACCCTTACGCGTAATCTTGATGGTCAGGATGTGGCAATGAATTTTGTTACAATTTTTGATTTATTGGCCTATGCCGAGTTTTCGGGACTTCGCCCCATGACGGAATTGGAATATGAAAAAGCTTGCCGTGGTCCTCGTGAACCTGTAAATGATGAATATACTTGGGGGTCTGTAACAAGAGTGTTCTTTTCGAATGTACATATCACTTTGGATGATGGTCTTACGGGAACCGAAAGGCCTCGAGGTTCTTATAATGCGGGTGTTGCAGGACTTAATTGGAATACATATTCATGGTGGAATCAACAACCAGCGTTGTGGTGGCAAAATTCTTCCTTTATTGGGCCTCTCCGTGTAGGGATTTTTGCAGATTCAACTACTACTAGGGCTGCTTCAGGTGCTAGTTACTGGGGAGTAATGAATATGAGTGATAATGTGGCAGAAATGTGTATATCTGTTGCTTATGCGCCGGGTCGGTTGTTTGTGGGAACCCACGGTAGCGGGCTTTTGGATGGAAATGGCGATGCTGTCAACACAGATTGGTTGAAGATGGGGACAACTTGGCAGATTTTTATTCCGCGGGGAATGTTCTTTACAACAAATACAACTTATTTTCCAGTGGCTACACATCCCCACCTTTTGGCTGGTATGGTTTCGTCGCGTTATCGTTGGAACCATTCGGAAGTTCCGACAACCCGTTCTTACGTTAACAATTATTACGGATTAAAGGGTATTCGTTGTGTGCGTACCGATAAGGCAAAACAATAAAATTAATTGCCGTTGCTATTTTAGACGGAAGAATATGTGGACCGATTCTATCGGTTCACATATCTTTCTGTTCATGCTCTTTCTAAGGTATGTTAAATAATAGCAAAATTGAGAAGTTTCATTAAAATATTGATAGGTGGTTTGTTGTTTTTGGGCGTATTTACAACGGTCAGGGGCAATAATATCCAGATAAATACCGTCTCGGTGGAGGATCGCGACACGGCAACGGGCATGGCCTATATCCGTTTCACACTTTCCTGGGACCATTCGTGGAAAGATCGCCTGCATCGCAATTGGGATGCGGCATGGGTGTTTGCCAAATGTTATAGTGCCGAAACCCGCCAATGGCGGCATGTGTATCTTTCTCCGGCAAAAGGCAGGCCTGTGGCTACCGGCGGCGGTTCCTATATGGCCGCTCCGCACAGCATCGGGAGTGCCAACGAACCTATGTGGAGCGAATTCGCCACCTCTCAGACCGATTTCGGCGAAAAGACCACGGGCTTCTTTATTTACCGCAAAGAGGTAGGCAACGGCAGCAACTATATCGAAGACATCCGCCTGCAATTCAATTACCGCGATCATGACTATCTGGACGATGACCTGTTTCAGGTGGCGGTATATGCGATAGAGATGGTGTATGTACCCAAGAATCAGTTTATTATCGGCGATGGGTCTTCCGACAACGCCCTCTATATGGATGGCAGCAATCTTATCATCAAAACCAGCATTCCCAGCAATCAGTCAAGCTGGATGGGAAAGGTAACAGGAGAAAAAGGCATTACCTATTTGGGGACAGCCGTTCCCGATACTTTTCCCAAGGGTTATAATGCGGTGTATATGATGAAATACGAGATTACCCAGCACGGGTATGCCGACTTTCTCAACACCCTCACGCCCGAACAGCAAACTTCGCGAACTTCCACTTCTCCCTATGCGGCCAAAGGCACCTTGGCTTTCAATGCCGCTCCCTACACCAGTAATTTTTTGCAATACCGCAACTATATAAGGGTGCGTATTCCGGCCGAGGCCGAAACCGATGAGTATCCGGCCAAAGGGGCCGTATATGGACACAGCATCAGCGGAGGGGCTGCGGCCGAACAATGGGAAATGGAAAACAACGGCGGCAATATCGCCTGCAATTTTCTTGATTGGAACGACGGTTTGGCCTATCTTGACTGGGCTTGCCTGCGCCCCATGACCGAGATGGAATTCGAAAAAGCCTGCCGCGGACACCAATTTTTACGTAAAGGGATGGCTTGGGGTTACCAGACAGGTATTTCCGCCAATGCAAGAGGAATCAAGAATGCCGGTCTGCCTAACGAAGAAGCTGTGGATCCTGCCGCTTGCCAGTTAGAAACAGGTAAGGCGCCTTGGGTGATGCGGGTGGGGGCCTTTGCCAAAGACTCCACCTCGAGAGACCAAGCCGGTGCCACCTATTTCGGAATCATGAATATGAGCGACAATCTTTGGGAGCGTTGCATCAATGTGAGTACACCCGAAGGCCGTTCCTTTATACCTAAGGACGGAGACGGGGTGTTGGACGATGGGGGCTTCGCCCAGGTGGATGATTTCAATACAGGGGTTATCTGCTGGCCAGAAGAAAAAGGAGGGGGATTCAGAGGCTTCCAGATTTCCAACCGCAAATATGCCGCGTCGGTGCAGGTAAACGCCAACGAGGGCAGGCGCAATCCTTGGTCTGGGTTCAGAGGTTGCCGTTTCCCCCCGGCCGAAACAAAGTTCGATTTATAGTATCCGATGGTTTAGAGACAGGTCGGAATAATATAAAAAATTGAGGTTTTGAAAACTTCGGGAAGATTAAACATACGGAACATTGTGATAGCGGGTCTGCTGTTGGCGGGCGTTGCCGTGGGCGGCGCTACCGTGGCACGGCTTTCTGCTTCGCGTTCCGATCGGGAAAGCCCGGCTGAGGCCGCTTCCCTTCCTGTGGTTTTGCCCTATCTTTCTGTTTCAACACCTGTTCCGGAATCTGTTTTCTCCGAAATCACCTTAGACGAACCCTTGCTTTCTCCGCAGGAACTGGATATAGTGCCTGCATCTCCTGTGGATGTGGATATAGAGGCGAACCCGACCTATATACCCAATGGGGTGGATACGGCCGGCTTTGATGTAGCGCCTTTCCGCACGGCCAACCGTATCGCCTGGCCCAATGCAGTGGGAGGAAGCGGTATGGCGGTGGCTTCTTCCGATATGCCCAAACGGAATGCTCCGTATAAGGGCGGTATCGGAGATCACCATAGTGCAGCGGCGATGCCGATTATCCATAAACCCACCTATCTGGGGGGTATTGGGGATGGTCATAGCACGGTGACCATGCTGATTGTCCATAAACCTACTTTCTTGGGCGGTATCGGAGATGGTCATAGTACAGCATCCATGCCGATAATGTATAAACCCACCTATTTAGGGGGTATCGGTGACGGACATACCACAGCCGGAACGCCGATGTTCTATAAACCCACTTATTTAGGCGGTATCGGCGATGGTCATAGCACGGCCGGAACGCCGATGTTCTATAAACCCACTTATTTAGGCGGTATCGGCGATGGTCATAGTACGGCCGGAACGCCGATGTTCTATAAGCCTACTTATTTAGGGGGTATCGGCGATGGCCATATTACGGGGTCCATGCCGGTTCGTCCGCCTGCCAACTATGTGGGCGGTATCGGAGACGGTCATCATACGGGGTCCATGCCGATTCGTCCACCTGCCAACTATGTGGGCGGTATCGGAGACGGTCATCATTCGGCCTCCATGCCTAATCTTCCCGGACCTCCTTTTGTGGGCGGTATCGGGGATGGTCATCATACGGTTGCCATGCCGATTCGTCCGCCTGCCAATTATCTTGGGGGTATTGCAGACGGTCATTATACGGCCGCTATGCCCGCTCGTCCGGCCCCGCAATATATAGGCGGTATCGGCGATGGCCATTTCTCTATCGATATGCCCAAACCTAAGCCTTGGCCTTATATGGGCGGTATCGGCGATGGCTATATCACCATGCAGGTAGAGGGTCTATTCTATCCGCTTTATACGGGCGGTGTATCCGACGGTTTTGCCAAGCGCGGTGTTCCTTGCGACACCACGCGTTATCATGTGTATGCCGATTCGATGATCTGTATCGGCGATACGCTCTTCCTTAAGACAGACAGCGTACCTTCGGCCACTTATTCGTGGAGGGGACCCGATGGATGGACCTCGCGCGAAATGAATACTTTCCGCCCTGGTTTCACGACCAAAATGGGAGGGGTCTATACTGTTACGATCGATCCGGGTTGTGCCGGTTCAGACGATCTTCCGGTGGCTACGGCAGTTGTTACACCCCGTATTCCGGTCAAGGTGTTCGCCGTTATCGACTCGGTGGTGCCCAACATGCCTGCTGAAAGAATGTGTTACGGCGATACGGCCGTGTTCAAGGTGTCCGGTTACGGCTGGGGCGACAGTGCCCGCTTTGAATGGCGTGTGAACGGAAATCCGATTGAAGATCAGGATTTCGATTCCGTGGCCTTGCTTACCGGTGTGGATGATGGTTTCAACATCACGGTGGCCGTTTATTCTTCCGAGGAATGTGTGGATGCGAACCCCTATGTTTCCAAACCTATCCGCGCCGCGGTGGATGAAAAGAAAACGGTAAACGTTACCATCGCTTCCGATATCGACCAAAGCCTCAGCGATCTGACTATCTGTGAAGGCTATCCGGTACGTATCAGTTCTTCTTATGTGAACCAGGGAAGCAGACCTGTATTTATCTGGTTGCTCAACAACGATACCATTCTTTCCGGTTCGCAAGACTATATCCGTCTGGATTCGTTGCGTAACGGCGACAGCATTGAACTTCTCCTTATTTCGGACATCAAATGTGTGGACTGCCGTCCCAAACGTTCGAATGTGATTCATTTTGAAGTAAAGACCGAACCTGTTATCAATGTAATAGACGATCAGGATATCAATTTGGGTGAAAGTGTGGATCTGTGGGCTACGGGCGGTAGCGAAGAAGCCACCTATACCTGGACACCTTGCGCTTCGCTCAACACCTGTACGGGTACCGATGTAACGGCTTCGCCCCGTACCTCTACCCGCTATCTGGTAAAGCTCACCGAACCTTGGCGTTGCGAAGTGTCCGATACGGTTTGGGTGAACGTGTTTACCGATGTACGTGTTCTCAACCATCCTCAATCCACAACGGTCTGCGACAGTTCCGAGGCTTCCTTTACCGTTAAGGCTTCCGGTGCCTATCTTTCTTTTGATTGGCAAGTGGATCAGGGCGATGGCAATTGGATTGATATCAGCAGTCTGCCCAGACCCAACCCGTATTCGATAGTTCAGAGCGGTGAATTCACCTCGGTATTGTATATAGGTAAGAATGCGGCCACCAATCCCGATATCACGCCGCTCAATTACGGTATGAATCAATACCGTTATCGTTGCCAGATAAGCGGTGTTACCGAAAAAACGGGTAAACGCGATACGGTTTATTCCAACACTCCCTCTTATCTATATGGGGATGCAACTTTGTATATCAATCATCTGCAGCATGCCTACGGTACAGTTTACAGTGCCACCGCGCTTCCTGTCTGCGAAGGTACACAGGTTGAATTCGGGCTTCGCACCCAGAACAATCTCGCCGCTCAGGCTACTATAAACTGGTTGGTGAACGGCCAAAGCAAACAGAGCGGAAAATCAACCACCTACAAGACGGCTGTTTCCGACGGCATGAAGGTGTCGGCTTTGATTACCACCGGTTATGCTTGTCCGGCCTTTACACCCGAACCTACCGATACCCTTGTGGTGAAGGCATGGCACAATCCCCGGATAGATGCCGGTGTGGATACCATTGTGGAATACAACGGTCAGGGTACTTTGCAAGGACGGTTGATTACCACTGGAGTGGATTCGGGTCAAAGCACTGAAATGATTTACAGCTGGACACCCGCCAATCTGATTTCCGGCCGCGCGGATTCGCTCTATGCCCAGACCATTCCCGTCAAGAGCCGCTATACCTTTACCCTTACCGCAACCAATGTAAACGGATGTCAGGCCACCGATACCAAAGTGGTTTCCATCAAGGGTGGTCCGCTTAGAGTGGATGGCAACCAGAACATAGTGGTTTGTGAAAACGACACGGTGCTTCTGCCAGTTTATCCCTATGGCGGTACGGGCGAATATACCTTTAGTTGGACCGCTCAGCCTAAAGACACCAACACCAAGGTCAATACCGCTTTTGTTTCCAAAGACACCAGCCATATCTCCACCGTAAGTCCCGTAGGGGTTACCTACTATCGCGTCAAGGTTTCCGATGGTGTGGATTCGGTGTTCAAGACAATCACCGTTACGGTGAACAAACGCATGTTGAGTCATCCGGTCATTACGGGCGACACCAATCTTTGCGCCAATGCCACCAAGGGCTTCCGTCTGGGTGTGAAACCCGATGCCTACACCGGTTCGGTAAGACAATACCGTTGGTTTGTGAACGATGCGCATGATGCCCGCTTTGACGGTTCTGCCTATTATGATGTATTGCCCGCCGATGGCAGCCATATTTATTGCGAGGTAACGGTAGGTTACGCCTGCCCGCTCCAAAATCCGGTGAATACACCTAAGGTGGGTATCCATATCTTTGATGTGCCCACCCTCACCTCCATCACACCCGATACTTCGGTATGTCCGGGCACACCGGTTCAACTTGCGGTAAATGGTAAAAATATCGACAGCATTTCCTGGATGCCCAAAGACGATATCACCGTAGGGGCCGATGCCAAGTCTTATCGTTCCAAGGTAATCGCACAACCTTACCAGAACCGCACCTATACCGTGGAACTCTTTACCGACAAGGGTTGTAAGGAAACAGGCAAGGTTCACATCAGTGTATTGCCTCAAACAGTGGCTACCACGCAGAATCCCAATATCTTTGCTTGTGAAAACGGCGAAGCCCGCTTCCCGGTGAGAGAATCGGGGCACAAGCTGGTTTACGATTGGCAGAAATACGATGCGGCATCTTCCACATGGAAGAGCATTACCGAGGCCGGCGACAAATATGGCGACTTGAATACCGCTCAATTGGTGGTTTACAATGTAAGCAGAACCGAAAACGGCGACAAATACCGTCTGCATCTCTCCGGTACCTGTGCGCCCGATTCTACTTCAGCCCCGATGACACTGAATGTTATCGATTCGGTTTACTTCGATATGGTGCTGGTGGATACACCCTCTTGTCAAGGCGATGTTGCCAAGGTTAAATTTATCACCAACCTTACCGGTCTGCAGAAGAAGGTGGATATTGTGGTTACCGGTTACACCACCCGCAGGTTCACCACCCGCGATTCGGTATTTACATTGAATCCCGTTCAGCCCGGCGACCGTATCCAGGCCTTCCTTACCCCGCAGGGTATCATTGCCCAATGCGTGAACCCCAACCCGATGCCTTCGCAGATTATCGATCTGGGTGTGAAGGAATCGCCTGTAATCAGCCAACGGTCAACCAATCCGAAGGCCTGCGCCACTTCCGACGGTAGTATAACACTCTCCGCTTCGCGTGGCTACACGCCCTATACCTATTATTTCAACGATACTGTTTCGCAAAACATTATCAATGGATTGCCGGCGGGTATGTATGTTGCGCAGGTAATCGACAACAACGGTTGCAAGAGCGAGAAGATAGAAATCAGCCTGCGCGATCCCAACGCACCGGCCAATCCGGTGGTAACCAATGCCGGTGCTTACTGTAACGACAAACCCTTACCCGAATACCTCTTGCTGAGACCTTCCATCAAGAAAGGAGAAGTAAGGTGGTATTCCGACTACACCTGCACTAACCTTGTCCATACGGGCGATTCTTTGGCTTTCCCCACCGAACCGGGTCGTTACATATACTATCTCTACCAGATATTCGGCAATTGCAAGAGCGCTACGGTGAAGGTGGAAGTATATGTGGGTACGGTTCCGGTAATCGACTACATTGATGCCGTGGTGCCATCTTCCTGCGACCGCAGCGACGGTATCATCAGTATCTATGCCACGGGCGACACCACGCTTGAGTATTCGGCCTTTGTTCCGCAAAAGTTCGGCGTCAATCCCGACTTTATCGATATCCCCAACGGCACGTATCCGTTGGCAGTCCGCACCATAACGGGATGCTATGCCTACGATACGGTTGACCTCTATGCGTTCAACACACCCGATGCGCCGCCTATGTTGAGCAGCGATACCGTTTATTGTGCCGGTTCGCCGCGTCAGCCGCTACAGGTAAAACCCTATCGCGGCGGTGTGGTTACCTGGTTCGACGACCTTACCTTGCAGCATGCCGTTTATAAGGGCAATCCGTACAATATAAACACGCTTGCAACGGGCACCTACGGGTTCAGCGCCGTTGAATCTGTGGGTACTTGCAACAGCAAGCCGTCCAGAGTGAATGTAAGGATTCTTCCCTCTATCAATACGGGTGTGGCGAGCAACGTCTTTGGATGTCCTTCGGGAACGGTAACGGTAAAGGCCCTCCATTACGACGATGTAAACTACACGTGGATAGATCCTTCGGGCATGACTGTTTCCACCACCGACAGCATGACGGTGAATGTGCCCGATTCTCCCGAAACCTATACTTTGCATGCTGCCCGCGAGGTAGAGGGTTATACTTGCGACATAGTACAATATGTAACGGTTCAATACACTACCGATCCCGTTTATGTGGATACCGTGGTATGTGTGGGTGATACGGTTGACCTTACCGTTGCCGCCGGCATCGACTTTACGTGGGCAGACAATTCCACCGAAACGAGTTACCGTGTGGTGGCCACTGCCGCCAAGCAGACGGTAAAAGCCTGGATATCGTTTGCCGACGGTTGCCGCATGCAGTATGTGTTTACCGTAACCGGTCGTCAGGGCACGCCTTCTTATGTGAGCATCGACAAAAACTTTGACCTGTATTGTACGGGCGAAAAACGCCAGCTTAAGGCCAAGTTGAGCAACGCATCCGTACCGGTTACGCTGCAATGGTATCATGATTATGTGGATATCGACGGGGCTACGTCGCAGATTCTGGATATAAGCGATCTTGAACCGGGCGACTATATGTATGTGCTGACGGCCACAGCCAAGGAAGTCTGCACCAAACCGCGCACCACTGCCGATACGGTTCGTTTCCATGTATATGAAACGCCCGTTGTAAACGCCGGTCCCGACATCGACAGCCTCTCGTACGGAGAAAAGACCGTGATTGGTTTGCAGGCGGATGTAGTGTATGGTATAGAACCTTATACCTATCTCTGGAAAGGTACCGGCATCGGTTCAGACAACAGCAGAATTACCGTAGGTAGCGAACGTATCTACAATACTACCGTGGTTACGCTTACCGCCACCGATTCGGCCGGTTGCTCCGCTTCCGATGACCTTAAGATCACCGTGGTGGGCGGACCTTTCCGCATCACGATGGATAAGCCATACAGTGCTGTTATCAAGGACAACACCATCTGTTTGGGTGATACCGTGCTGTTGCATGTAAATGCGGCGGGCGGTTCGGGCAACTATGCCTACAGTTGGAAAGAACTCACAACGGGCAGTGTGCTGGGCACAAAGGATTCTCTCTATGTTGCCCCGGTATCCAAAACACAATATGAAGTTACGGTAATCAACCTTACCGGCGGTGTCTCCACCAGTGCCGACACTTTGAGGGCCAAGGTAGAGATAGGTATTGATCTGCCTCCGGTGGCCGGTTATATCACCACCCCCGACACCACCATGTGTGCCGATACCGCTTATACGATCAAACTCAACGCTTACCGCGGTCAGAAGATAGTATGGGAACAATCTATCGATACGGTGATGTGGAATACCTTGAGCGGTTCGGCCGATAGCAACCGCATCAAGGGCAGCGCATCCACCACATATTACCGGGCTACGGTTCACAACGGAGTATGTCCTGTAGATGTTTCGCCTATCCTTAAGGTTAAGGTATATGAACCGATTTCGAACCAGATAACCGGTCCGGAAAACACACTTTGTCCTGAAGCCGAAGATATCCGGATAACGGGCAACACCGTTGTTTCGGGTGGTGATGGTACATATACCTATCAGTGGCAATACAGTGCGTCGAACAACGCATCTGCTTTCCTTCCCGCTCCCGGCGATACGGGTTCGGCTTCCTATACGTGGTCGGGTTCAATTGATTATACGCGTTATTTCCGCCGCGTGGTATACTCCGATGGCTGTCCGTTTATAAGCAGCGTGGTTACTGTTGCCGTTTACGATGATTCGCATATCGGCCGTATCAACGGTGAAAACTATGTCTGCATCGATTCCATCGGTTACATGAGCGCTTCCAATACGAAGATGGAAACCTATCTGTGGCAGGTGGCTTCCGATACACTGGCCAAACCGGTGGATTGGCAGGATATTGCAGGTGCGGTATCGAGTTCCTATAATACCGATCCGGTAAACGATACGCTCCATTATCGCGTTATCGGCAGCAAGAACGGATGTTTGCCCGATACGACCCCTGTGTTCACCATCATTCCTACCGAACCTTTGCCTACTTCGGTATCTATCGTTGTGGATACTACGGCTGCATGTATCGGCGACTGGCTGGTATTTAAGGTGGATTCGGTAACCTATCCGGGCAACAAACCTGTATATACTTGGTTTGTAAACGGTGCTCCGCTCACTTTGCCGTTGAAACAGGCTAAGGATACCTTGGCTTACGCAAGCAAAGACGGACGTACTTTCTATGTAAGGTCTCTCAAACCCGGCGACAGTGTTCAATGCGGCATGGCTTCCAGCATAGGTTGCGTTACCGAACCCTTGGCCATGAGCAACGCCATTGCCCCCACCATTTACCTGCCTTTGGTAACGATGGCCGAAGACGACCTCACTTTCTGCCGTCGCGACACGGTTGCCCTGCACGCCGACAGTGCGATTTACCACACATGGTATTACAAGGGAACATCCGATAAAGCCATGTTGCCGCTTGTCTATGCTCCGCACATGCTCGACAGTTATGACAGCGTGGTGAAGGTGAGTCCGATTGAAGAAACCACCTATTATGTAGAAGGTATTGACCGTCACGGATGTAAGGGCTTGGATAGCGTTACCCTCACACCCGAACCGTTGATGAGTGTGGTAACGCCCGACACCCTGCTTTGTGCCGGCTCCAAACTCGCGTTGCGGGCCATACCGGTTTCTACCCGTGGGGTAACATACAGTTGGATTGAAGTTCCTTCGGATTCCACCACACCGACCACCTTGCCCACGCAGTTGAACCGCAACACGCTTACGGGTATCGCGCCCTTGGATTCGCTTACCTATTATATATACACCATCAATACCCCGCGTTGTACGTTCAGCGACACAATCCGCGTGAGGGTGGAACAGAACACCACGCCGACCGTACGGATAGATTACACCGGTGATGTTACGGGTGATACGGCGCATATCATCGAATGCCAGAAGGTGGAAAACTTCTTCCACTATATTTCCGAGTATGGCGGTAGTGCACCTAAATACACCTGGTATTTCAATGGCGAAAAGGTAGGTACCGACAGTCTCTTCAGCGACCATTATCCGTACATGGTTGACCAGTCCACGATTTATGTGGAAATGGAATCCGCCAAGCGTTGCGTAACCACACGCACCGTGAAGAGCGCCCAGATGAAGATTCATTACGTGAAGATGCCCGAAGCTTTGGTTTCGATCAACAGCAACAAGGGTCTTACCGTTTGTCCTAACGAAGAACTGGTGCTCTTCCAGGCCCACGCGCCTTCTTACGATACAGGTATCTTCCAGTGGTACGTGAAATATGCCGACAGTTCCAAGTTCGAGTACGTCTATACCGGCGATTCCTTGGTATCCAGATTCTCTACCGGCGATCAGGTTTACTGTATATATGTGGCGCAGGACAGCTGTATCAAGTACTCGCCCAAACGAAGCAACACGCTGACGTTCCAGAACTATAAGCTTTGGAAGCCTACGGTCGATATTATCCGTCTGGATGCCGGCAGGGAAGGCAAGGGCGATACGGTCTGCGAAATGACGGAGGTATTATTTGAAGCCCGTTTGGGTGATGCCGGATCCGACTACCGCTTTACATGGTTGGTTGACGGTAAGGAAGCGGGTACCCCCAACAGCCTCAAACTCACCTACAGCGATTTCTTGGCGGATGCGGGAGACACCTACCGACAGAGTACGGTTACGGCGCGTTTGGAAACCAAGCATACCTGTGCTGTTCCTTCCAATATAAACGTTGACGACACGGTGGTTTATGTCCGTCCGCGCAAGCTGCTCGGGGTTACCATCGGTCAGGATATGTTGATGGCCTGCAATTCGCTGAAGAAAGAACCCGTTGTGTTTACCCACGTTTACGGACCTCTTACGGTAAGCGGTAACGCAATTGCCAACAACTGCAACAACACAGACTGGAACACGGGCGCCGTTTCTCAGCAAACCATCACCGGCAACGGTTCGGTGAGCGCAAAGGCCACCAGCGTATGGTCGTACAATTACGCCATGTTCGGTCTTACCTCGCGTACAGAGATAACGCACTATAGCCATATCAACTACGCTGTTTATTTCGAAAACGGAAACTTGGCCGTATATGAAAGCGGTGTCAGGATAGGTGCTTTCGGTTCATATACCGCTTCGGATGAACTTACCGTTGAAATCGCCGACAGCGTGATCCGCTATCTCAAGAATGGCGTGGTGTTCTATACCTCACAACAGAGAGATTCCGTGGGTACCTATCGGGCAGGATTCTCGATTTATTCTACCTGCAACCATT
Organism: uncultured Bacteroidaceae bacterium; assembly: GCA_964436335.1. Lineage (GTDB taxonomy): Bacteria > Bacteroidota > Bacteroidia > Bacteroidales > P3 > Pullibacteroides. Next base: position 21,769 of record CAYTCD010000001.1, on the reverse strand, counting down.
GCGGACACGCCTACCACGATGTTTATTCGGCCATAAACAGCGCTACCATCGAGTATCGCGCTTCGGGTATCGTATTCGGTTCCGTTGTGGTTGAACCTCCTGTAAATACACCTGATTACGATTGGAAGGTAAACGGTGTATCGTTTGAATTCGGCAACGGCAAGGACAGCCTTATCGACCATAAATACCGTTTTGAAGAAAATGACGTGGTAAGCCTTCTTGTAAAGAGCAACGACGTCTGCATGGAACGTCCGGCGGCCGAATCCAACCCGATTACGGTACGTATTCCCGATCCGGGCGATTTCCTCCGTCTGGACGATACCGCCTATGTATGTCTTGGCGATTCGGTATGGCTTGTGGCCGGTGGTGCGATTTCTTACGAATGGACACTGGCGGTTGACTGTGATCCGGACGCTATCCACGACAGCAGTCTGTTGGTATGGCCTAAGAAGACCACCACCTACCGTGTAACGGGGGCTAACCAGGATGGTTGTACCGACTTTAAGCGCATTGTGGTGGTGGTATTCGAACTGCCCAAGCCCAATCTGGGTCCCGATCGCGAAGTCTGCATCGGCGACAGCCTCTACTTCAGTGTAACGGCCGGTAAAGAACCCGATTCAGTTACCAATTGGATCTATCGCACCGAATGGAACTTTATTACCGAAGGCACGGTTTATGATACGCTGTTGAGCCAGAGCGGCAACCGTGACAGCATTGTGGAACGTATCGGTAAAGTGGCTCTGCCGCTTGATTCGGAACTCGACAATGCTATCCGTTTCGTTGCCCAAAAGAGCGGTACATTGGTGGCCACCATGATCAACAAACTGAGTGATTGCTACGCCACCGATACCATGAAACTGAGTGTGTATCCCTTGCCGGAAGTGAACTTTACCGACGATACACTCTTTGTATGTATCAGCAAGAACCTAGACCTGAAGGATTCGGCTTATGATGCGGCCGGCAAATCCGCCTACCGCTACACTTGGACTCCGGCTTCCCGTCTCACCAAAGGCACAGCGAACGGTTCTTACATGATATTCAACTCGCCCGACACCGGTCTCTACACCTACTTTGTGGATGTGGTTACGCCTAAGGGTTGCCATAGTTACGATACGGTTCTTATTCTCAATATCAAACAGGAACTTACGGCTGTTTCTACCTTGAACCGCCGCACGGTTTGCGAAGGAGAAAACCCCGTATTTATTCTTGAAGGTGATTGGTGGTTGCCTGATGCTACGGCCACCCTCTACCGCAACAACAAGGTGGCGGGTACCTATACGGTAGGTCGCGAAGGAAAATCCCAGTGCGACACGGTAACCTATACCGGACCGATTGCCAACGGCGATGTGTTCTACTTTAACATCGTGAGCAAGAACACATGCTTGGTACAAAAGCAGGTAAATTCGAACCGTGACACCTTGCGCGTGGTTTACAACACGCATCTGGCTTCGGTACCCGATTCTCTCTGTGCCGGTAGTCCTTTGGTATTGCGGGCGCAACCCGTACAAGATTCCGATGTACATTACACCTGGACGGCCTTTAGAAGTGAACGTTCGGTAGATACCACGATATATTTCGAACATAGAAATATCGGTTCGGACACCAATACCATTACCGTTTCCATGCCGCGTTCGCCTTCTTATTTCTGCGTGGAAGCTAACGGCGGTTCGGGTTGTGTTACAAGAGATACCGTATTTGTGGGTGTTGTTAAAGCCGATACGCTTTGGGCTGAACTGGAACAGGAATTGGATTCCTGCCAGAGTCCGTCTCCGCAACAGCCTGCATGGAGAAGTTCGGGTAGCCTTGTTTATCTCAATAACGGCCAGATTATCCGCGATGGAAGCACTGGCAGCGGTTGGCAAGAACTCGAATCTTCTACCGTGTTGTCCGGCAACTTCCTGATGCGTTACTCGGTAAGCGGCAAGGAAGCCCCCGCCATGGTAGGTATAAACTATCAGGGCCGTGCCCACTGGCATCACAGCTGGTGGTATGGAAACTGGTGGTGCAACTACGATGCCGACCATGCGTTCTACCTCAGTTGGGATAACGGAAAACCGTATCTCCAGATTTATGAACGCGGTGGCCAGGTGGGTACCTATGGCGAATGGAGCGCGGGCGATATCCTCTTTATTATCCGTGAAGGTGGTTATGTATCCTACTATAAGAACGAAGTATTGCTTCGTCGTGTTAAAGAACGTTCGCCCGAACAGCCTTTCACGCCCGAAGTTTCGTTGCATACGCCCGGTACGGCCATCGATGCCATCCACTATGTGGAATTGCCGCAGATTAAGTTGAGCAACAGGGCCGGGTCGATTTCCGCCCCGATGAGTCACAAATGGTATCGCAACGGCAAGTTAGTATCTTCCGACAGTGCCCTCTATAGCCGCACCATAGGCTTTATAGACGGCGATACGGTGGTTTATCAGGTGAGCGGTATGACCAAGTGCGACGGTTTGCAGACCGTTTCCGACACTTTGGTGATTGAAGCCCCGATGGGCTATCATCCTGTATTCCTTACTTTGGAACACGACGGCCAGAAGTGCGAAAACAGCGGATATATGGTTCGTTCCACGGTAGTGAACCGTACGCCTTCCATTCCCGATTCGGCTTTGCGCTACAACTGGTATCGCGGCAATATGCTGGTGGCTGCCGGCGTCCGTGCCGACAGCATGTATTTCGACAGTGTGGGCGTAAAAGAATTCGTTTGGGCGCAAGTATATGTAGATAGCAGTTATGCCATCTGCGCCTTCAACAGCAACCATAACCCTGTTCCTTCGCCCAAGCTGTATCTGCCTGTAACGCCCAATGGCGTGATGGGTGTCAATATCGACGTTTATCCCGGTGAAAAGGTTTGTCTCCTTTCGGAAGTTCGCTTCAACGCCACCCAGGTAATTTCGGGTATGAGCGATGCCGGTCTCAGTCCCGTTACCGAATGGTATCTGAACGATAAACTGGTATTTACCGGTCAGACCTACGTAACCGACAGTCTGCAAGACGGCGACAGCGTTTATGCCATCATCACCGCCAGTGCCGAAACTTCCTGTCTGGATACCAACCGCAAGCAGACCCGTGTGGTTCACATGGAGGTTATGCCGGCGCCTATTCTGGAAGCCTACCAAGACACTGTGGTGAAATACAACTCTTTGGTGGATATTTGGTCGATGGTGACCGATAACTGGGAACCGGGTCTCACCTACGAATGGTATCCGGCGTTCGACGTTCAGGCACCGTGGAAGTTTACCGACAGTGCGGTAAGGGTGAGATCGAAGATTGACCATTACTATACCGTTCAGGCCAAGAATAAGATAGGCTGTGCCGGTAACCAGGCGGGCGTTCATGTGGAAGTGCTTATATGTCCGCAGTTTGTTTTGCGTGGTTCGGGCACCGATGCCTGTGCGGGCGACACTTCCTATATCTACCTGCAGGTACAGGGCTTCCGTCCCTACACTAATTTGTATATCTGGCAGATATCGCACGATGGTGGCAACACCTGGAGCGATGTGGAAATAGACGGTACGGAATTTGCCCAGAAAGTGGGTCAGAACGATGTTACTTTGGTGATTCCCCAAACCAAGGCGGAATACGACAAAGCCTATACCATGTTCCGTTGTTTGGCGGTTGCCACCGATTCCCGTCTTGATTGCGATACGGTTTATAGCCACGAACTCTATCTGGATGTGGTGGAATACACCAAACCCACCACCCACATTACGGGCGACACGGTGGTATGTCGCAACACCCCTGTTTCCTTTACCGCCAAGGGTGCCTCCAACCCGGGTGACTATTACCAGTGGTTCAGAGGAGGCCGTATGATTGGCGGATCGGGCAATACGCTTTATCTGGACAGTGTGGAAGGTCAGGAAAAGATAACCTTGGTGCTTACCGTCCGCAACAATCAGAACCGTTGTGTGGATCGCATGCGGGTATCCGATACCTTGGAAATTATGGCTAATCCTAAACCGTATCTGACAATGAGTCCCGATACGGTAATAAACAAGGGCGATGATGCCTTGGTATATGGCCATGTTGAGGGTGGGCAGGCTCCCTATAAGTTCCATTGGAACGGATTGCCTTCCACCACGCTCCGCACTCCGGATCAAGATTCTTCGTTAACCCGCAACCAATATTACACCACGCGCTACACCCTTACTGTAACCGATTCTAACGGATGTAGCAACAAGGGCAGTGTAATGGTGCGTGTGGCCGATACCTGTCTTATCCAACCGGCCATCTACGGACCCAATACCATCTGTCTGGATTCGATTGGAACTTTCGAAGCCTTTATCACAGGCGGTTTGGCCAATTCCGACCTGCGGCTTTCCTGGACTTCCGTTCCGCCTATCGACACCACGATTCTGATGGCGACCGGATACAACTACAATGTAAGGGCGTTTAAACCGGGTACCTACAAGATAACGCTTACTGTAAGCGACAGTTCGGAAGTTGTTACCAAGGTTTGTCCTCTCAGTCAACGCGCTTTCAGTGTAAGCAAGGATGTAACGGTATATCCGGCCAAACATCTGAGCGTGAAGATAGACAGCTTGATGCCTGTATGTACCGGTACAAGTTCCGATCTCAGTGCCAAGGCCTATATGGATGGCGAACTCACCGCGATACCGGTTTTCTACACTTGGTACAGCATGACCGACAGCGCCATCTCGCCGCGGATGTTGCAAAAAGGCCTTTACAATACCTGCCACATCACCAATTGGGAATTGTCTCAGTACATTATTGTTGAAGCCGTTCTGGGCGGCGATGAGTGTGAAACGGGTATTGTGGCCTACGATACTTTGCGTCCCGTTGTCAACCTCACGCCTTCTTTGGTTGAGGCCCGTGGTCTGTATATCAAGAATCAGGAACCCTGCCGCTTCGACACGGCCGCCATCGGTCTCACGGCCTTATTCGGTCAAGCCGATACGATGGGACTTTCCTACAGCATCGACGGAGGAAAGACATGGTCGGCGGGCAATTACTTCAAACCCGTTGACGAGGGTACGTATGTTCCGGCTGTAAAAGCCGCCAACGGTTGTTCCTTTGTGGCTGACTACACCATTCATATTTCCTTGCCCAAGCCCAAGCATCTGCCCAACCTGCAGGTATCCGGTGACGGCGGATATTGCACCCACAGTCCGATGGATGCGTTGATAGCCTACAACGGAGACGAAGAAGCCATTATAGGATGGTATGCCGATACGGCGGGCCAGATAGCACTTTCCGAAGGTGCCATCGGTCAAGACAGTATCCGGCTCGTTTTGCCCGATTCGGTTCGCAGCACGGTAGGTACTTACACTTATTATGCCATCCAGCAGGCGGGCAACTGTAAGAGTGAACCGGTTGAACTCACAATCGATATCCGTGAAAGAGACACCGTGGGTGGTTTCCATCTGCGCTATGTTCAGCGTTACAACTGCAACAAAGACGGCCAACCGTTAATGGTGGACGTAACGGCTGAACACGATACCATCAACGTAACCGGCGAATACCGGTGGTACACCATACCGGCTTCCACCGTTGAAAGCACCGAAAAATCGGCCTTGGTATCGGTAAGCGATTCCATCAGGGTTTATGCCTCGTTTACCTATATCAACACCTGTTCCAACAAGGAATTCACCTTATGGAGCGACACCATTCCGGTAAATGTGGTGGTTCTCTACAATTCAATAGGAGAAGGCGGTGCCATTTGTGTGGGAGATTCGGCCAAGGCTGAAAACACCCTTGCATATCTGATAGAATCCGATGAGTTCTCCTACCGTTGGGAAGCCTTCTATCCCGATACCACGCAAGAAAATGGCGGTATGTGGAACGTTGCTCCCGGCAAGGTGGACGATAAGGATTATACGGTACATTACAGCGATTTGTTGCCGGTAGAAGGTTCCACGAACGGTCGTAGGGAGTTGCGTATCCGTCGTATCAAAAGCGTGGATACCTGTTCCAACTCCAGCAACGAACTGCTCTACTACTACGAAATTCCGGCCGAACCCAGTATTGAACTCTCCGTACCCGAAGTATGTACGGGCAAGACCGTCACCGCCATTGTTACGGGCAAAAACTTAGGCGATAATCCGCTTGTAAACTGGTATCTGAATGATAGTTTGGTAAAAACCTCCGGCAATCTGAACGAAAACCTGGGTGTGGTAGATAGCGGTGATCTTGTTCGTGTGGTGGTTTATCCCGACTACACCAAAGTGCCTTGTCCGCTTATCGATTCGGTAATGGCCGAAAGCGTGGCGAGCGTTACTTCCGCTATCGCAGGCAAGATATGGATAGAAATTGCCGATACATTGTTCTGCGGCACAGAAAATACATTCACCGCACATTACAATACCGAATACAGCGATAATCCGCGCTACAGATGGTATCATAACGGCGTTTTGGTACCGGCGGCCAACAACAGGGCTTCTTATACAGCCACGGTAGCCGAAGGCGACAGCGTTTCTGTAACCGTATTCGCGGCCAACGAATGTCCGGCCTCCGATTCTGCCAGCAGTCCGAAGGTGGGTGTAGGCCGCAAGGCCAAAGCGGTATCCGCTTGGGCGGAAGTGGAAAATGCCACGGCGGCGGGCGACAGCCTTGTACTTAAAGCCTATGGCGGAGATACCTACCGCTGGTTCGACAACGATACGAGAGATGTTCGCGGTCTGTCTGTTACCGGCGGTGAATTCCTCTTTACCGTTACCGTAAGCAAAGCCGGATTCTGCGACACGGTTCTTACCGTCAACACCAAGATACCTTCGGCCACTTTGAGCTTGAGCACGGTTTGCTTGGGTTGGGAAACAACGGGTACGATAAGCGGTGAGAACTTGGGTCCCCGTCCGTCGTTCGACTGGTATGTGAACGGTGTATTTGTAGGCCATACAGACAGTGTATATACCGCGACAGTAGGTATGCTGAACCATGAAGATTCGGTAAGCGTGGTGGTACATGTTGACTTGGCCGGAATGGGTGTTCCGCAAGGTGCCGCACCCGATTCGTTGGTTCTTTACGGCATAGCGGAAGTTCACGATAGAATAGAAGGCAAGGTATGGATAGAAAGTTCCGACACCTTGTTCTGTAAACCGGAAAATACCTTTACCGCACGCTACAATGTAGAATACAGCGATAATCCGCGCTACAGATGGTATCACAACGGCGTTTTGGTACCGGCAGCCAATAACGGAGCCTCTTATACAGCCACGGTAGCCGAAGGCGACAGCATTTCTGTAACTGTATTCGCATCCAACAACTGTCCGGCTTCCGACAGCGCCAACAGCGAACCCGTTGCTGTTTATAAAGGCCGTTCGCACAAGGTAAGCGTCAATGCGGTGGATACGTTGCTGTGTTTCAATGACACAATGGTTCTCCGGGCCGAAGGTGGCATCAACTACCGTTGGGATGACGGATCTACCGACAGCATACGTCGAGTGGTGGCTACCAACAACAAGACCATCTATACGGTTACCGTTCAGGGCGAAGGTTTCTGCGACACTACCTTGCAGGTAAGTGTGGCCGCCCATAAATTCCCGTCCAATACGGCGCCCGCCCGCAGGAGTATCATACTCTGCGGTAACGATACGGCCCGTCTGGCAGTAGATCTGGATCCCGGCCTCAAGGTATTGTGGAGCACGGGCGACACCACGACCACTGTGGACGTGAAAGTTCCTTACCGCAAGAAAGACACGGTATTCTACCTCAATTACACCGATCAATACGGATGTACTTACGGTCCCGACAGTGTACGGGTACATACTTTGGACAGCCGTCCGCTCAGCTTTACTTCCTCCTCGATAGGTCTGCCCGATTCGATAACCTGGCGTGAAACGTTCGATGCCGTAACCACGGTTGAACCGGCCGACAAAGACAGTATCTACTACGTTTGGTATATTAACGGAACCTATTGGAAGTCGGGTTATGGCATGAAGGATTTCCTTTCGCTCAAAGGCTCCGATTTCCCCTTGAGCTCACCCTATGTGTTCCAGGTGATCCTGCAGGACAACGGCTATTGCAACCTGAACCGTCAAGACACGCTTACCGACACCATCAAGGTGTTACAGAAACGCTTTGCGGGTATCAATATCCAGTCGAACAGCACCATTGAGGGCGATACCTTGCGTGTATGCGTAAGTGAAAACACCCGTATGTTCGCCGCCACCTCCAACGCCGGACCCGTGGCAGCCGATGGAAGCCACAAGTGGTATATCGAATGGTTCCTCAACGATAAGATGGTTCATGTAGGCGATACGGTTAATTTTGGCCACCTCACCGTAGGCAGCAAGATATACGCGGTATTGCACGTGGATACCACAGAATACAACTATGCCGCCAACGATCCCGTTACCTCGCGTGTACTGTATGTTGTTTCCATACCGCAACCCAAAGTAGAAGTGACCCTCAGCCTCAAGGTAGATACCATCTGCAGCACGCAAGACTACGAAGTGAGGGCCAATGTGGTGAACGGCGGTGAAAATCCGCAGTACCGCTGGTATGTGAATGGCTTCCTCGTGAATGTGGGTGATGAAAAGGGCAATAGCGTGCCTTTGGATGCGCCTTATCTGAGTCTGCTCAACATCAAACAGTTGAGCATGGAAGAAGGTATCAACTATGATATTGTTTGCTGGGTTAAGTCGAGCCTGCCTTGTGTAGCCGACTCGGTTCGCAACAAAGATCTGGCCACTTTGGTTATATTCCCCTCCGATACACTTAAAGTGGTGATTACGCCCACCATCGATACCGCATGTCTCTACGAAAACGGTGATGTGGTGGTGAATATGCACGCCGAAGTCTATGGCCAGGCCAAGGGCTTCAACGTGAAGGATCCCTCTCTGCAGTGGTATATCGACGGCAAACCCATTGCCGGTGCCACGGACAAGGATCTGCACTATGTAACCCGGAACCTTACCGGCGATGAATTGTTCAGTGTAAGGGCGTTTAGCAAATACCGCTGCACCTCGAACAGTTCCATTGTGAGCGAAAGATCAAAGGTATTCCTCTATCCTTTCCGTGCAGAAGCAGGACCTGACGATACGGTTTACAACTATGCCGATTACACGGTTCACGGCGATACGGTGACGGGTGGTGTTCCGCATTGGAAAACGGGCGGCGACGGTTACTTCCTCAACGCCGATACCCTGCACGCCACCTATGTATTGGGTGCTGGAGACAGGAAAGCCGATGGAATCTACCTCTACCTTGAAGTAAACAACAAGTTCGGTTGCTATGCCATCGACAGTATGTATCTGTCTATCTCACACTGCGAAGACTATACATGGCAGACCGACCTGCAGGCCATGACCGTATGTCATGACCAGGCGGTAACAATGGCCAACAAGGTAGTAGCCAAACCTACGGCGACAGACGCGGTACAGACCGCCCGGTATATGCTGATAGCCTTGCCGGCCGGCACTTATCCCGCCGATACCTTGGCTGTGATAGACAGCGTGGCCTTTGGCTGGAGCGGTATTGTGGATACTACCCGCACATTGGTTCTTACAGGAAGCATCAACAGCATGGATTGCCTCTATACGGACACTATTCCTGTAACGGTATTGCCCAAGAACGAAATAAAGGTGATGCTTACGCAAGACGGTGCCGATACCTGTCAGCAACATGAAGCCAAGCACGTAAATTGGGAAATCGATGGTTCGAACATGCCCTTGCATTGGAATCTGAACGGCGGTACCTTGAACCATGTTCATTGCAGCAACATGCAGCGTGTGTTCACGAGCAACTATGGCGAGGCAAATACCACGATGCGCTATGTGGCCACGGGCAAGGAACGTACTTCTACGGTAGGTTTCAGCTACGAAGGCAACAACACGGGCAATAACGACACAAGACTGGATTATGGTTTCTACTTTACCGAAGGCCGGGTAGGTGTGTACAACAACGGTCTGGTGGGTGAATATCTGCCGGGTGAAACCTATCTGGCGGGTGATGTGTTTACGGTTATCCGTCGCGACCACAAAGTTTATTTCTATGTGGATCAGCGTAACAGCCATAAGTTGATGCAGGTGATCGATGAACCTGAAACCGGATGGGGCAGAAGGGTTCGCTTTGCGATAGGATCTTACGATGTGGGTAGTTCGTACAACGATATCGTATATGTGAACGAACCTGCTGTTAAGGTAAGCGACAGCATCGAATTCGGACCTCTCACCGGCAAACTGTCTTACAAGTGGTGGATGAACGATACCGTGGTAAGCACCGCTTCAACCTGGGATGCCGAAAGATTCAACCTGCAGCACGGCGACCGCCTCAAACTGGAAGTTACCGGCATTACGGCCTGCGACACGGTAAGGGCAACCGACAGCATTACGGTATCGAAGACAATAGATTACGAACCGATTTATGTAACCTTGGTGCGTGATAGCGCGGGTACCTGCGAAAACGATGCCTTTACCTTTACCGCCACTGTTCACAACCTGCCGGCCGAAATAAGTCAAGACGACCTCCGGTACAATTGGTATCGCAATGGCCAGGCGCTTGTAAAGGGTACGAAGAACAACGTCTATGTGATAGACAGCGTGAAGATAGGCGACTATGTATATGCGGAAGCTTATATAACGGGCACTACCTGCGTTCTGAATACGGAAAACAATCCGGCGCCTTCGCACCGCGTAACCTTCAACCTGAGGGAAAACAAGCCGCTTGAAATTACGTTGGTGAAGAAAACCAAGATGGATCCGGCCATCTGCCCGGGCAGCGAAATACATCTGCAAGCCATTGTAAACAACGGCGGCCGCTACGAAATAAGCTGGTATGTAAACGACAGCCTCTATGCGAAGGGAGAAAACCTGAATCTGGTTCCCGACCAAGATGTACATATCCATGCGCTTGTAAAGGCATACAACGAAGATGTATGTCTTGATACCACGCTGGTTTCTTCCGATACGGTTGTTGTACGGCAGGCACTTGTTCCGGTTGTACGTGCATGGGCCGATACGGTGGTGAACCGCGGCAGCCGCGTGGCTTTGAGGGGCGAAGTGATCGAAAACACGGATGCGGCCGTACGCTATGCCTGGACATCGAACTGCGGCGGTGTGGCGAATGCCTCGCAGTTGAATACAGAAATAACGGCCCACAATAGTTGTATGTATTACCTGAGGGCCTACAACAGCCTTGGTTGCGTTTCCGAACCCGATACGGTTGAGGTGAATGTTTACGACTGTCCGTCTTTGAACAGCATCGGTGTACCGGCTTCGGTATGCGAAGGCGACAGTGCCACCTTGAACATAACGATGAACGGATACCGTCCGGGTACGAACCATTACCAATGGCAGATTACCGCCGATGGCGGCGCCACATGGACGGATATCGCCGGCGATGCCCGCTTTACGGCCACCACCACCGCTACGGGCAGCCTGTTGGGTATCAGCAAAACCGACTTCGCGCTCGACGGTCGCAATGATGTAAGGTTCCGTTGCGTGGTAACGGCCACCGACAGCAACCTCATGTTCTGTCCGAGCGTAATCACAAGCGAAATAAGGCTCACTGTGGATACCGCTGCCCGCCAGATACCCACCATCAAGTTGACGGGTCCCACCGGTATCTGTGCCACAAGCACCGTGATGAGCGCGATATACACCGCACAGCTCACTCCTGGTTATGAAGTGATGTGGAAACAGAACGGCAGCGGTGTGCTCGAATACGACGGAAACGACCACCGTCGCGGATACTCGGTAAGAAACGGTGACAAGGTAATCGGTGTGCTCTACGGTGCAAGTCCGTGCGTGAACCGTTTGCAGATAAGCGACACGCTTACTGTAACCCTCTACCAACAGCCCACGCTTACGGCATGGAAAGATACTACGGTAGCCTTTAATACTGCGGCTGAACTCAACGCATTGCTTTCCAACGGTACAGGTACAGCCACCTATAGCTGGACCCCGGCCGACAAGGTAGTCAACGCCGGCACGGCTTCGACGGCTACCGTCAACCTTACTAAGTCCACTTTGTTTACCGTAAGTGCAGCCGACAGTCTGAGTTGCGCCGCGGAAGCCAAGGTACGGGTGATTGTGAGCGACACTTGTCTGCGGAGTGTGGATCTGGTTGGCCCCGAAAGCGTCTGTGTGAATAAGACGGCCACCTTTACCGGTCTTGTTACCGGTGGCGGTGTGCTGGGCAAATACGACATCAGCTGGAAGGTAAGCCCGGCGCTTGACAACAACGACGGTGAAGAAGAGATGAACAACGGCGGGGTACCCGTGCTTTCCTTCTCCAACGCCACCCCGGGCGACTATACGGTAACCTTTACCGTAACCGATACGAGTGCGGCCGTACGCAGATACTGCTACGAAAATGGTATCGTACTCAGTGCCAGCAAGACCTTGCATATTCCTGTACCCGATACCTTGAAAGTAAGCCTTGCGGCCGACAAAGACAGCGTATGTGACGGAACTGCCATAATCCTTGCGGCGAACGCCACTTTGAATAGTGTTGTGGCCGGCGATGCGGTGAACTACGCATGGTATAGGATAAGAGACGGCAGAACCTCCTATATCGGCAGCACCTCGCCCACCTTGCGTGTACCCGATGCCGAAAACAACGACCGTTACTACGTGGAAATTTCCACTAAGGAAGGTTGTCAGACAGACGAAAAAGTACGGAGCAACGAAGTTCCCGTAACGGTATATCCCGTACCTGCACCGCTCAAACCTTATCAGGTATATGCCCACAGCCATCTTTCCTGTGTGGACGACACCGCCTATATCCGCATCGACGCCAACGGCGCGACCGGCTTGCTCTTCAGTATCGACAGCGGTGCCACCTGGCAGGCTGATCCTATGTTCCGCAATCTTTCCGAAGGCACCTACCATGTGATGGTGAAGGGAGAGGAAGGCTGTGAAGCGGAAGGCGTTCAGACTGTACATATCGAAGTGCAGCCCGATTACCGATATGAATCCCTGCATCTGAGTGCGGATACGGTAGCCGCCTGCGTGGGTCAGGCCCTGGTTGACGTGAAAGCCTACAAGACTGATGACTTGGGCGGTTATATCGCATGGTTCGCCGATTCGACCCTGAAAAAGGTTCTGGCTGTGAGCGCCGAAGACGCCGACACATCGTCGTTTGCTCCCGCTGCCTCCATAGGTAAGATACCCGGCTTGCATACCTTCTATGCCGCCCGCATATCGGGCGAATGCCACGGCAAACCCGTACCGGTCAACTATATGGTAAGTTCCTGCGGTGTTATCCTCGAACCTGCCCTCGATACCATCTGTCCCGATGAGGAAGCCGATTTCTACATCTTGGCCGATGCCGTTACGCGCGACAACGCCCAATCCTGGATCTACCAATACAGTGCCGACGGTAGTTTCAACGATGCAGTGGATGTGAGTGCGGCTGGTAAGATCGATACGATTGCCGTAAGTCGGGCAGGCTACTACCGTATTGCCTACACCGCTCTGTCGGGTTCGGTAACCTACAGCAACACCGCCCGTCTGGTAGTGGGTTCCTATGCCAAACTCACCGGAAAAGTGTTTGTGGAATATCCTGCCGGCTCGAATGCGGTGGCCATGTGTCCGGGCGGTACGGCCGGTGTGTTGGTGGGTAATGTCGGCGCGGGTTACACCATCTATTGGCCCGACAGCAGCACAGGCAACATCTATAGACGGACGTCCGACACCACCTTTGATGTGAGTCTCAAAGTGGTAAGCCTTGTAGGTGGCTGTGCCGTCGATACGTCTGTAACCGTGAACGTATTGAGCCGTAACTTTGTCAAACTGGGCGCTTCCGACACCACCATCTGTCTCTTGGCCGATGAAACCGCCGAACTTGTTCTGCCGCGCATCAGCGACAGCGGCAACGTGTTCCCGCCCTATACCAACTTTATCTGGACACTGAACGGTACAACGGTGGTGGCCGGAAAATACAACGAACAGACGCTTAACCAGTATCCGGCCTTGCGTGTACGTCCGCAGGAAGGCGTGAACCATTATGTTGCCCGTGCCTACTCCTTGAGGGATTGTCCTTCCGTTACAGACACCTTTACCGTAACCGTCCATCGGTTGGTATTCAATCTGGCGCAAGACAGCATGGCCGTTTGCGAAGGCAAGACGGTACAGTTGAATCTGCCTGCCGCCGATAGTCTCAGTATCAACAGCACTGTCCGCACCGCCTTTACCTCGCCCTTGCAGGTAGGACCCATCACGGGCGACAGCAATTTGATAATCACGCTTTACAAAGGTATCTGTCAAAGTGCCGATACACTCCGTCTGCACCATATCCCCGCCGATAGTCTGAACGCTTCTTTGCAGGCTGATGTAACGGATTGCAGCAAGACCATATCCTCCGCTATGGTTTGGAAACCCGGTGCGATGGGTTACGATGCCGCCACGGGAACGTTGTCTCATTCGGGCAGCAACGGTTGGCAGACCAACTTTGCCGCCGACAGCCTCCGCACCGCCGCCGAAATCAATTATACCGTAAGCGGCAAGGAAGGGGCGATGGTGATCGGTCTCGAATATGCGGGCGCCGCCACCGGCCTGTGGAGCAAACCCTACAGTATCTATCTGTCTGCAAACGGCTATGGTGATGCCAAACTCTTCTACCTCTACGAAAACGGTTGGGAAGTAAACTACAGCGCGGCTGGACAATACCGTGCCGGTGATGTGTTCACGATTCGCCGCGACAATGCGCATATCAGTTATTATCTCAACGGCCAGTTGCTGCGTAGTGTCGAAGAACCGCAGGCCAAAGCCTCCGTACGCATGCTTGTTTCGGCTTCTTCCTATAACAGAGGAGGAGTAATCGATGCCATGCAGGTTGCCAACGCGTCTTCGGCCAAGATCGGAACCTCTCTCTACCACCGTTACCGGAACTTGCGTTACCAGTGGTATGTGAACGGCATACCGGTAAGCCAAGACAGTATTCTGGATACCGACCGCCACATGTTGGTGAACGGCGACACCGTGGTATGGAAAGTAACTTCTTACTCATTCTGCGATACGTTGGTAAGTGCCGATACCCTTGTGATAGAAGGCGCCAGCACCTATCCTTCCATCGGTTTGAACCTGCAACAGACTACCCAGTCGCTTTGCAAGGGCGAAAGCGCCACCTTCAAGGCCACGCTTACCCGTCTGCCGGCCGGTCTTGATCCCTCCACCGTACGCTACAACTGGTATGTGAACGGGCAACAGGTTCGCAAAGGCGTAATAGCCAGCACCTATACCAGACAGAACGTTCAGCCCGGCGATTACGTATATGCCGAAGCTTATGTCTGGGGCAAATACTGCATACTCAACCATGAGGACAATCCGGCATGTTCCAATATCATCTATCTGAACGTGGATACGGCTGAGACGACACATTTTGGCATCGAAGCCCAGCCTGATGCCGAAATCTGTGCCGGCGAAAGCATCACCTTTACCGCTATGCCGGAAGGTTTGCAGCACATGCCGCAGATCAGTTGGTATGTAAACGGTCTCAAAGTATCCGAAGGCGTTTCGCTTACCCTCCAGAATCCTGCCGATGGCGCCGAGGTTTATGCCGTGGCCATAGTGGATGCCGATGAAAATTGCGCCGGCGGAGACACGCTCACCAGCCAGTCCCTCACCCTTACGGTTCATCCCGTTCCCGTAGTGGATGCCGGTACGTACGTAAAAGTGGACCGTGGCACACGTGTGGATCTCAACGGACAGGTAATCAGCGGAGCTACCTCCGTTATGAAATACAATTGGGCACCGCGCACCGAAATCTCCGGTACGGCCTCTACCTATGTAGTGGCGCAGAACAGCCGAACCTACACCTTTACCGCTGTAAACGCTTATGGCTGTGAAGGACAGGATACGGTGAGCGTGGCAGTGGAAGAATGTCCGTATCTGGCCGGTCAGTCGGCGTTGAACGCACCGGCCGTATGTCCGGGCGACAGTCTCGACTTTACCCTCTCCGTGGGTGGTTATATCCCTGCCGTGAAGGCTTATCAGTGGCAGGTATCCGCCGACGGCACCACATATAGCGATGTGTCCGAACCCTTGTATGTGAACAAAGGCACACGTCTGCATATTCCGTCTGTAAGCCTTGCCATGAACGGCAATTACTACCGTGCGGTGATAATTCCCGACCTGAACCAGACAACAGGTTGCGATACACTCTACTCCTTGCCGTTCCGTCTTAGCGTGAACACGGATGTCCGCAATACGGACCTCTCCCTCTCCGGACCTGCAACAGTGTGCGCCGACGCTCAGGAAGCCGTCTATACCCTTACGGCCGCCACCCGTGCCGGAGACCGCTTCTTCTGGTATCTCAACGGCATTCTGATTGCCCAGGATGTGAAGACGCTCCGTCTTGATCCGCAACAACTTGGCCATGGTGGCTTGCTCAAGGTTGAATGGCAAACCGCCGAGGATGCCTGTCCGGCTGGCATCCGGTTGACCGACAGCATGGAAGTAAACGTTTCCTCGCCTTTGTGGATTACGGCCGGCAACGACACCGTGGTGGTAAAGAACGCCCAGGCCATGCTGGATGCTTGGCTGACAGGCGGTACGGCACCGTATGTTTATCATTGGAACGCTTCCGTGATTGATCCTGATGCGGCCTCGACGCTTACCGGTCCCATGACCGCCACCACCTTGTTTACTGTAACGGGTACCGATGCCAATGGTTGCGAAGCCCAGGCCGAAGTACAGGTAACGGTGGCCGACAGTTGCATCGAAAACGTGAAGATTGCCCGCAAGGAAAGCGAAGAATCGCAACAAATCTGTCAAGACAGTCTGGTTGAATTCAAGGTTCTCGTTTCAGGCGGAATGCCCGGAAATTATACCATCGCATGGAACGTTACACCTTCTCTGCCGCAGACAGACTTTGTACCGTCGCAGAACAACGGCCAGCTTTGGCTCCGTCCTTCCGTGGCCGGTACCTATACGGTAACGGTTGAAGTACGCGATACCTCCGCCTTGGCTGCGGTTCATTGCACGGCCGAACAACTTGTTCAACGCGATGAGATAACCCTCGAAGTAAAGGCCAAGAATCGTCTCGAAGTGCGGTTGGTACAACCCGACAGCGTTTGCGCTGACGATGCAGATGCCCTTTCGTTGCAGGCCAAAGCCTTTGTAAACGGAGTGGAAACCACGGATGTAAGTTTCCATTGGTACCGGATCCGGGGCGGTATGGTTCACGATCTGGGCTTGGGTGGCAACATCTTCAACCCCTCTGACAAACTCGACGATGACAACTATTTTGTGAACGTTACCGCTACAGGCGAATGTCTTGAAAACGCCACTGTGGCGAGCGATACGGTAAATTCGGTGATTTATCCGATGCCGCCTGCAATTCAGCCTTCTAATGTGATATACACGCCGGCCCGTCTTTGCAGCAACGATACGGCCTCTATCGAAATCAGCGTTCCGATGTACACGCCGTCGGCATCTTTGAGCAGATGGGCGCAGACACTGCAATACAGCATCGATGGCGGCACCACATGGCAGGCCAGTGCGTTGTTTAAGCCTCTGCCCGAACAATCGCCTTACCAGATAGTTATCAAAAACCAGTACGGTTGCTGGAACGATAAGAACAAGATTGCCGTTCAACGTAGTCCGCAAGCGCTGGATGCTTGGTTGGAAGCCGGTCCGAACGACACCATCATGGAAAATGAAACCTATCGCGTACACGGCGATACGGTGGTGGCGCAAGGTGCTCCGCAATGGACCACTTCGGGAAGCGGTACTTTCGATAACGCCAATATCCTGCATCCGATTTATACGCCTTCTGCGGCCGATTATGCCGCCGGCAGCGTAATGCTCTACCTGAGTGTGAACAGCACCAACGAATGCCCGCTTAAGGATAGCCTGCAATTGTTCATTATCCGTTGCGACAGCTACTATATTGAACGCGACAAGTCAGACAGTCTGGCTTGTACCAACTCGCCGCTTACCCTGCGTGCGGCTTTGCGCAGCGCTAACGGTGTATCCGTTCCTTCGGCCATTTACCAATGGAATCAACGGCGTATCAATAGTTTCATCAACATACATGCCGATACGGGCTATTCGTCCGAATGGACCTACCAGCATGAACGCGATTACACCTACTACCTTGTCGTTACTACCGAAAACGGTTGTGTGCTCAATGATACGATCCGTATCAAGATGCAGGAACCGCCTATGGCCAAAGGCAAGTTCAAGGTACACTATCCCAATGGAGAAAACGCCTTGAGCATGTGTCCCGGACAGACGGCGCAAATCGAAATTACCGACAACACGGGTCTGAATACCTATATCTGGCCCGACAGCACTGTAAGTGACGGTCTTTCCAACAATACCTTCAACGTAACGGCATGGCAGGATACAGCTATTCCGGTACGCATTATCGGTGTGGCTGGCTGTAGCAACGATACGGTGGTGAACATTACGGTGGAACACAGTTTTGTTGTGAGTCCGAATACTCCCGCCGATACGGTTATCTGCGTGGGCGACAGCATTTCGTTGCCCTTGCTCACCGGAGAGTTGGTGTTCCCGCCGATAGTTTCCTACCGTTGGACAACTCCGGAAGGCCTTCCGATAGATTCGGGCGACTACAACGCCCAGAGAGGCCTTACCTTGTTGCCCGAAAAAGACACCACCGTTTACTTCGGTTATGTGGCCACGCAGGCCATGTGCTGGAGCGATCCTCCGGTTAAGTTTACCGTGGTGCGCAGTCATTACAGCTTTGATTTGGGCGCCGATACCCTGATATGCCACAATAGCAGCATAGCGCTTGATATGCCCGAAAACACCAAGAGTTATGTGTTGAACGGTCTTAGTGTGAACACCGGTACCAAGGCCGCCTCCAAGATAACGGCCGGACCGTTTGTCAACGATACCTTGCTTACCGTTACGGGAACATCCTACATAGGTTGCCAGCATACCGACACCATCCGCATTTCCGTGCTGCCTGAACCCGACTTGCGTTTCATCATTGCCGAGGGTGATGCCTGCGCCATGCAGCCGATTACCATAGGCTTGGATTCGATTCATTCCAATGCCGGCAAGAACAGTCAGGCAACCTATACCTATAGTTGGCAGTTGAGCACCGCTTCCTTAGGTACGGTAACCGGAACAGACTCCATAATCAGCGTTGTTGCCGGAACCAGAGATTCTTTGGCCAATGTAAGCGTTACGGTAACCAACCAATTGGGCTGTACTTATACCCGTCAGCAAGACATTCCCATCATTGTTTGGGATAGTCTCCCGATTTTGCGCGACACCACCGTGTGCGAAGGATCGCGGATATCGTTGGTGGATTTCTATGGTCTGATAGGTCAGGGTTATATGATTCAGTGGACAGGCAATACGGCCGGAAGCAGCGTGATGCCCGATGTATATTCGGTTATTACCGCTGTGGATACCACCAACCATTACCACTACAAGGTTACGACCTCCAACAACCGTTGCGTCTATAGCGATTCTGCCTTTATCCGCGTGGTACCCAAACCGCATCTCACGCCTATCGAAGACGTGTATTCCTGTACCCTTACCTCCGTGCGTCTTGCCTATCCCGGCATAGGCAGGTACTCCGCTTGTCAATGGACAATTATCGATACCGTACCCGATCCGCAAGGCAGCCGGATGAGCAATTACAATGCGATAAGTTCCTTCTTCTATCCCTCCGCTTCCTTGTTGGCCAATGGAGGGGTGGCCTACGCCATATTCACCGTCCGTGGTGTGGATGAATGTGCCCATGTGGAAGTGAGCGATACGGTTCAGCTGACCTTCTCGCCCAAGATAGATGTTTCCGTACAAGGAGCCTCCCAATGTCTGGGTGCTTCTGACGCGCAGGTGAAACTTACCATAAAAGGCACCAATGTGGACCATTACGAATGGAATACTTCCACTTCCGATACAGTACACAATGCAGTGGGTCTGCTCTATCTCAACCCCGGTGGCGATACCAATGTGATTTACCACGACACCGTGAAGGCCTGGAACCAAGAAGGCTGTATGGCCACATTGAACTATACCGTTCAATTTGTAGGTTCGCCGCGTGTCATACCCGATACGGTTGAAATTTGCTACCACGACACCGCCTATATCGAAGTGGCCAATCCGGGAAGCACCGTGCCGCGTTGGTTCGAACTGGGTACGGGCAAAAATGTGGCCAACGGCAACAATGTGAAACTTGCTCCGACCAAAACCACCACCTATACCATCTATCCCTTGAGAGGAACGGTAAGTTGCGGCGGATCTGACCGTGATACGGTAACGGTTAAGGTAAAAGAAAGGCTGTTGGTGGAAACTACGGGCGATACCAATGTTTGTGAAGCCACAACGGTTGGTGTAGGTGTAAAGAACGTTTCTAAAGCGATAAGCCGTTACCAATGGATTGATAGTGCAGACGGCAATGTGGTGAGCACCGACAGTGCGTTTATGGCAAACGTAACCGAAAACAAGACCTTCTATCTTACCGTATGGAACGATGAGGAAGGCTGTATGGACTACGATACGTTGCATCTGACCTATGGCGGCAATATCTACAAGTTGAGTGTTTACGACACCACCATTCTTGCCGGCTCCAGCCTCGATGTTTATGTAAGCGGACCCGAACCGGCCACTTCGGCCTGCATGTATCCGTGGTTCAACCACACCGATACGGTTGAGATTTGCCGTCAAGACAGCATATTCCCTGTTGTGGTGAATAAAGACACCCGATTTGTTCTCTATCTGCGTGGCGGTGAACACGAATGTTATCCCACCTTGAACGTTCATGTAAGGGAACTCTATCTCAACGATACCTCGGTATGCGACTACTGTATTACCGAAGTGGGTCTCAAGTCCGATACCACCGATAATGTAAGTTATGTGGAATGGCGCTACGCGGATACGATGC
Source organism: uncultured Bacteroidaceae bacterium (assembly GCA_964436335.1). Classification (GTDB taxonomy): domain Bacteria; phylum Bacteroidota; class Bacteroidia; order Bacteroidales; family P3; genus Pullibacteroides. The sequence continues at coordinate 1,000 of CAYTCD010000001.1, read as the reverse complement.
ATTTCAGCACCGGCCACATCAATCCGGTTGACTATTGCTTTACCTATGCCGATACGGTGTATAACCGTAGCGAAACCTATACCGATAGCTCTCGTTACCATGCATTTGTGATACCTTTCCAAGGCACGCAGAAAGAACGCGATACAATCAATATCTCACCTTTCTGCGACAGTGTCTTCAGCCAGCCCTATATCAACCTTGAATACGACGGCAAGTATCAGGATCTTGATATCTACCGTGAATACCTGCGTTGGAACAAAGTGGATATCGTATGCAAAGAAGCCGGCGAGGGCAAGAAGTTTGTTTGCGATACGGTGTTTGCGGTAACCAGACAATTTGATGCAGGTTTGGGTAAAATGGTTGTGGTACGCTTGGATGCTGGAAAATTAGTGAATTGCCGGGAGGTTGATAGTGCATGTGTAATCAATGCCACTGAACATGCGTTGGATGCTCATGGTGAAACCGATACAGTGAAAGTGATATTGGATTGTACTGGCAATAAACCCGTTGAATCCAAAATTGTTTGTGATACAATATATACTTTAACGAAGGGAGGAACCACATGGAATCCTACTTTCATAAGAGGTAAATATACGGTTGAAAATTGTCAACAGTTGGCAGAAAATTGTTCGGTTGTTGGCTATGATGTAGTTCGTTCGCTTGATAATAGTTCGGAACGTGTAATTCCAAAGATAGACTGTAATACCAAGATTACAATTTGTGATACCGTATATACTTTGAAGAAAGGCGGTACTTCGTGGAGTATTGTTTATGAACGGAGTAAGAGTACGGTGACGAATTGTCGTGAAGTAAATGCAGACTGTGAAATAACGTACACTACAGAGCGTGCTTTAGACAACACGAGCGAAACGGTAAAGGCAACGGTAACATGTACAGAAGAGCCTGTGGAACCGACTCCGGGTCTGAAGAAAACAATATGCGATACAGTATATCCGATAGTACGGGTAGGCGGTAGCATCCTGAAGCCGGTTTACGGCCG